>JANYFH010000308.1 GCA_025362705.1 Betaproteobacteria bacterium | reverse complement strand
AGCTTTTCTCTTGCATAACGATTTCAGGAAACGCCTCGTGAAGTCAATGACGAAGTCAGAACTGATTGATATCCTAAGCTCGCGCCACAGCCAATTGGCGCCCAAGGATGCCGAGCTTGCGGTTAAGGCAATGCTTGATGCAATGTCGCATACGCTCGCGAGTGGAGACCGAATTGAAATTCGCGGCTTCGGCAGTTTTGGTTTGAACTACCGCCCACCTCGTACCGGACGCAATCCGAAGACGGGTGAAAAAGTACAAGTGCCGAAGAAGTATGTTCCGCATTTCAAGGCTGGTAAGGAGCTGCGTGAGCGCGTCGATCTTATCGATGCTGCGGGCGACGTTACCAAACCGGGTGAATAGGAAAATGCGCGAAAAAACAGCCAGATGTGGTGACGCATCTGGCTTTTTTATTTGCCATTTGCGACTCGAACGGAAACAATTCGGCAATGAAAGGATATCGATGCCATGCAAATTCTGATCTGGATTGTACGTATTGTCGTGATTCTCCTGATCGTTTGGTTCGCCGCCAGAAACGCTGACCCTGTCGTCCTGTACGGCTATATGGATTCCAGCCTGAAGGCACCGCTTGTACTGATTCTGCTTGCTTTCTTCGGCGGCGGACTGCTGCTGGGATTACTGGCCTCGCTGATGACAATATTCCAGCTCAAACGTGAGGTGCGCAAACTGAATCGCGCGTTGCAGCATAAAGCGCATGATGCGAGCACCGCATTGCCACCGGCCTCCGGTAACGCCAATAATGTTTGAGTGGCTGCCCTGGTTTTTTCTAGCCGCTCTTGCGTGTTTCGGCATGGGCTGGCTGGTCGCGCGCGTTGACATCAAGCAATTGCTTTCCGAGTCCCGCGCGTTGCCTCAGTCGTATTTCAAGGGTCTCAATTTTCTGATGACCGAACAACCGGACAAAGCCATTGAAGCTTTCATCGAAGTAACGAAACAACAACCCGAAGCTATCGAACTGCAGTTCGCACTTGGCAACCTGTTTCGCAAACGCGGCGAAGTAGATCGCGCGATTCGCATTCACCAGAGCCTTTCCGAACGCGCCGATCTGCCGGCTGAGCACCGCACGGCGGCGCTCCTGGATTTGGCTCTCGACTATCAGAAAGCTGGCCTGCTCGAACACGCCGAGCGTATTCTTGGCGATCTTTCGGCAAAGGCGGTTGGTAGTAAAAAGCAGCAATTAGAGACTCTCAAGTTGCTATTGGAAATCCATGTTCAGGAACGCGATTGGCAAAAAGCGATCGACGTTGCACGCCGCATGCAGGCGGGTGACGGGACTGCTTCAGCTTATGTCAGGGAAATCGCAAACTACTATTGCGAATCGGCGACCCAGTCGCGCCAGCAAGGCCTGCACGCTGCCGCCAACGACCATCTGACGGCAGCGTTGGCCGCCAATGAAAAATGCGTGCGTGCAAACCTCATGAAAGGTGAATGGCTGGCGGCGGAAGGACAGCACGAACAGGCGATTGAAGTTTGGCGCAGGATCGAAGCGCAAAACCCGGACTATCTCGGTCTGATGGCGGATCAAATATTGGCGAGCTTCGAGGCCATTGGCAGGACAGCGCAGGGCTTGGCAGAGTTGCGTGCGTTGCAGCAACAATACCCGGCATTGGATCTGTTTAACGCGATTTTTCATGCGACGATGAAAAGCGAGGGTGCTCCCGCTGCTTACAATCTTGTGCAGGAAGACTTACGGCAAAATCCGACGCTGGTCGGACTCGACAGGTTGTTCGAGGCCGAGTTGCTTTCTGCTCCAGAAGACAAGAAGAGCGACCTAAAAGTGCTGAAGGATCTTGTACACACCCACTCGAGTCGATTGGCTGTATATCTGTGTGGTAACTGTGGCTTCAAGGCGCGACAGTTTTACTGGCAGTGCCCAGCATGTGCCGGATGGGAAACATTCCCGCCGCGCCGGACGGCAGAATACGATACCTCTGATCGCCATCTGGCGAGACTGCAGGCGGAAGGCTGATATTGAACAAGAAGCCCATCATCGTCGTGCTGGATTTTCCCGACGCAAAATCGGCATTGGATCTTGCTGCACGACTTGACCCGGCTTCGTGTCGCGTAAAAGTTGGCAAGGAGCTGCATACTGCAGCTGGGCCAAAGGTGATAGACGAGCTCATGCAGCGCGGTTTCGATGTGTTTCTCGATCTCAAGTTTCACGACATTCCCAACACCGTCGCGAGCGCCTGCCGGATTGCCGCGTCACAAGGCGTGTGGATGATGAATGTGCACGCCAGTGGTGGACGGCGCATGATGCTGGCTGCGCGTGAAGCGGTGGATTTTACGAGCGTCAGGCCATTGCTTATCGGCGTAACAGTATTGACCAGTTTGTCAAACCTCGACATGTCTGAGATTGGATTTGTCGGAACGGCGGCTGACAACGTGATGCGCCTCGCAACCTTGACAAAAGAATGCGGCCTCGACGGTGTCGTGTGTTCTGCTGAAGAAGCAACCGGCCTGAAAGCCGCGCTGGGAGCGGAGTTCCAGCTTGTCACGCCGGGCATTCGCCTTGACAATGACGCCAAGGGAGACCAGCAGCGGGTGGTAACGCCGATCGATGCAATCAGACTGGGCTCTGATTATCTGGTGATCGGGCGCAGCATCACGCACGCTAAAGACCCGATCGCCACGTTACACTCTATCAACCAGCAGCTTGCGGCAATGAAATCAATTACTTCAACCGCGTAGATTTTTTACACCACAAACTAATTTATGAAAATTACTGTCATTGGAACCGGCTACGTTGGCCTCGTTACCGGCGCGTGCCTTGCGGATGTCGGCAACCAGGTGTTGTGCATGGACATTGACCCAAAGAAAATCGAAACGCTGAAATCCGGCGGCATACCGATTTACGAGCCGGGCCTGAAGGAGATGGTGGCCGGCAACGTTGCCGCAGGGCGACTGCATTTCACCACCGACATTGCCCTCGGTGTTGCCTTTGGGGACATCCAGATCATCGCCGTGGGAACGCCGCCGGGAGAGGATGGTTCAGCTGACCTGCAGTACGTCGTCGCAGCCGCGCGCAACGTCGGCCGACTAATGACATCACCAAAAATTGTCATGGACAAATCGACGGTTCCCGTTGGCACCGCCGACAAGGTTCGCGCGGCTATCGCGGATGAGTTGAAGAAACGCAATGCCGATGTGAAATTTTCCGTTGTATCCAATCCTGAATTCTTGAAAGAGGGCGCAGCGGTAGAAGATTTCATGCGGCCGGACCGTATCGTCATCGGTGCTGATGACGCTGATGCAATCGAAGCAATGCGCAAACTGTACGCGCCGTTTCAGCGCAATCATGATCGCATTATGGTGATGGATGTGAGATCGGCTGAACTGACGAAATACGCTGCGAATGCAATGCTCGCGACGCGAATTTCTTTCATGAACGAGCTGGCGCTATTGGCTGAACTGCTCGGTGCGGATATCGAATCTGTGCGCAAAGGCATGGGTTCCGATCCGCGCATTGGCTACCACTTTCTCTATCCTGGCATCGGTTACGGCGGGTCGTGTTTCCCGAAAGATGTACAGGCTTTGCAACGCACTGCCACTTCTGCAGGCATGAACTTGAAGTTGCTCGATGCTGTGGAGCGTGTCAACTACGCGCAAAAACATGTGCTCACACAAAAGATCGTCAAACGCTTTGGTGAAGATCTTTCCGGAAAGACAATCGCGCTGTGGGGGCTGGCGTTCAAGCCAAATACCGATGACATGCGTGAGGCACCCAGCCTGGTGTTGATCGAAGACCTGGTCAAGCGCGGTGCGAAGGTTATTGCCTTTGATCCGGTTGCACTTGCCGAGGCAAAGCACTTGTTAGGCGATAACCCAAGCGTCAAATTCGCAAGCGGTCCGATGGAAGCGTTGACTGGTGTTGATGCGCTCGCCATCGTGACGGAGTGGAAAACGTTCCGTGCACCGGATTTCGCCGCAATGAAAGCAGCATTGAAATTGCCTGTTGTATTTGATGGACGAAATTTGTACGAGCCAGAAGCGATGCGCGAACTTGGCTTTGAGTACTATCCGATCGGCCGCACGCAATTTTCGTAGCCACTGATGCCATCGCTCCGCGTTCCGGACTGTTCAAACGCACGCGTACTTGTCGTGGGGGACGTCATGCTCGACCGTTACTGGTTTGGCGATGTCTCGCGCATATCACCGGAAGCACCGGTGCCGGTGGTTCACATTCAGCGTACCGAGGAACGTCCTGGCGGTGCTGCAAACGTGGCGCGGAATATTGCTTCGCTCGGTGGCAAGGCAACATTGCTCTCTGTGGTCGGTGACGATGAAGCCGGGCGCTCGCTGGCAGCGTTGCTCGAAAAGGAGCATGTCACCACGCTTTTTCACAAAGACGCGCAATTGCCCACTACGGTGAAACTGCGCGTTATCGGACGACAGCAACAATTGTTGCGCATCGATTTCGAGACACCGCCTTCGCGCGAAGTGCTGGAAGATAAGCTTGATGATTTCGAGTCGCTTGTCGACAGCGTTGATATTGTTATTTTGTCCGATTACGGCAAGGGTGGTTTGACGCATGTTTCCAAAATGATCAAAGCGGCGAAGGCACATGGCAAGCGCATTCTCGTCGACCCCAAAGGTGATGACTTCGCACGTTATCGGGGTGCGACGCTGCTGACACCCAATCGCGGTGAATTCAGGCAGGTGGCTGGCCGCTGGAAAGATGAATCCGATCTCGCGATGCGCGCTGAAGCGCTTCGCTCGGAGCTCGACCTGGAAGCATTACTTGTAACTCGTTCCGAGGAAGGCATGTCACTATTTTCAAGCGCTGGCGCCATGCATGAGCCCACGCAGGCGCAGGAGGTGTACGACGTGTCCGGCGCGGGCGATACGGTGATCGCGACTTTGGGATTGATGATGGCCGCAGGGGTCGAGATGCCCGAAGCGGTGCGTATTGCCAATCGCGCAGCAGGTGTTGTCGTCGGCAAACTGGGAACGGCTACGGTTTCGCGGGATGAATTGATCTTGTCGTTGGGCTAAATTCGTTTCATTTATTTTGCTGGAAAAATATGACTATCATCGTTACCGGCGCAGCCGGATTTATCGGCAGTAACTTAGTCAAAGCGCTTAATGCACGCGGTGTTACAGATATCGTGGCCGTGGACAATCTCACCAAGGCCGACAAATTCAAGAACCTGGTCGATTGCGAGATCGCCGAATATGTCGACAAACAGGATTTTCTCGACGTCGTCGAATCCGGTGAACTCGGTGGAGATATCGAAGCCGTGCTCCACCAGGGAGCCTGCTCGGATACGATGGAGACCGATGGCCGCTACATGATGGAAAACAACTACCGTTATTCGCTGTCGCTGCTGGAATGGTGCCAGGAAGAAGCGGTACCGTTTATTTACGCGTCGTCCGCCTCGGTTTATGGCGGTGGAAAAATCTTCGCCGAGTCGCGGGAATGTGAAGCGCCGTTGAACGTCTACGGTTACTCGAAATTCCTGTTTGACCAGGCTATGCGCCCACGCTTCGCCGATGCGAGCGCGCAGATTGCAGGATTTCGCTATTTCAATGTGTACGGTCCGCGAGAATCGCACAAGGGTCGCATGGCATCTGTTGCGTTTCACTTCTTCAATCAGTACTGTGCGACCGGCAAGATAAAAATTTTTGAGGGCAACGATGGTTACGCCAACGGTGAACAGAGGCGCGATTTTGTGTCTATTGAAGACGTGGTCAGGGTCAATCTGTACTTTCTTGATAACGAAAACGTGTCCGGCATTTTCAATCTCGGCACCGGGCGCAGCCAAACCTTTAACGATGTGGCAGTGGCCAGTCTCAATGCCTACCGTGGGCTTGACGGAAAATCGGCGATGACACTGGGAGAAATGACTGCGCAAGGTCTGATCGAATACATCGCGTTTCCGGAGGCCCTCAAAGGCAAATACCAGAGTTTTACCCAGGCCGATCTCACCAATTTGCGCTCGGCTGGCTACCAGGCGCCGTTTTTGACGGTGGAAGAGGGCGTTTCCCGCTACTTCCCTTGGCTCGCAGCGCAAGGTGCGTAGTTTTTCCGGTACCCGCCTGAATGCCTCATTGAACGCGCATGTGCAAATCTGGTCGCCGCACTAGCTTTTTCGCAAAAACTTTCATATAATCAATAAGTTTGCCGGATTTGCGTTTGGCGGGAGCTCCCTAAACTCAAATGCGCGCAAATGAAACGAATGTTTTTGCGCAGTCGGAGGGCATTACGTAATACGCAGTTCCTCTCACGCTTTTGCGGCCAAAAGAGAAACATATCTCTTGTGTCCCGTGATTAGCGTCAACCTTGTCAACCACTTGACTCAGTGCTCGTTTTAGCGAGTGCGGTTCGTGTAACGGGTTGTAACGATCAGCAAAAAAAGAACCGCACCGAAGCAGCACGCTTTCCATAAAAAGGCGAGGCAGTCGGGGCAAAGTATGTTTTTATCTCACTCACTCATGGAGTATTTATGAAGAAAATCCTCGCCATAGTCGCCGCGTTTTTTGCGTCGATCTCAATCGCGTTCGCTGCTGTAAACGTGAACACCGCAACAAAAGAAGAGTTGATGACCTTAAAGGGCGTCGGCGAAGTCAAAGCGCAGGCAATCATTGATTTCCGCACCAAGAATGGCCCGTTCAAAACAATGGCCGATGTCGATAAGGTTCCTGGTATTGGTGAAGGCACGCTGAAGGCAATGGGCGCTGACGCAACGCTGACCGGCAAGACCACTGCTGTTGTCGAAAAGAAAGCTGAAGCCAAGCCAGCCGCTGCTGCACCTGCTGCACCTGCTGCTGCCGCTCCTGCTAAAGCCGCTGCTCCTGCTCCCGCTGCCGCTACACCTGCTGCCGCCGCACCAGCCAAAGCTGCCGCTGCCCCTGCAGCCGCTCCTGCTCCCGCAAAAGACGCTGCTCCTGCCAAGAAAGCAGAAAAAGCAGTTGCCGCCGATGCGAAAAAAGCTGACGTAAAAGAAGCTGCTCCAGCCAAGAAAGAAACGGCTGCCGAGAAGAAAGCCGCTGCAGCTGCTGAAAAGAAAGAAAAAGCTGAAGCCGCCAAGAAAGAAAAAGCTGACAAAGCTGCCAAAGCCGCAGAAGAAAAGAAAGCCAAAGCTGAAGCTGACAAGAAAGCAAAAGAAGACAAAGCTGCAAAGGCCAAAGCCGATGCGAAGTCTGACAAGCCAGCGAAAGCTGCTGATGCAAAGAAAGACGACGCAAAAGCTGACGCACCGAAGAAGTAGTTCGGTCAAGCAAGTCGAAAACGAAAAAGCCCCGCAGAATTTGCGGGGCTTTTTTACGCCTGAAATTCTGGATCGCTGCGTGTACTTATTGGCTTGGCGACAAGCTGAAGATGTTCCCACGTGCAGATACATATTTTCACGCTCGAGTATTTAGGCAAAGTCTAGTGTGCGGTACGAGTGGCAAAAACGCATGAAGAAGTGCGCCAGTGCTAGTGTCTTCAATGCCTCTATGAGTGGGCGAACTATCGGGACAATATAATAACAAAAATACCTTTACAATCACTAATCATCGCATTTCGTTATATCGCCCATAATGAACCTCCAGCAAATCCGCTACGTTCGCGAGATCGCCCGACACAAGCTGAACTTGTCAGCCGCCGCCGAAGCGCTGCACACGTCGCAGCCCGGTGTGTCACGGCAGGTGCGTGAACTTGAGAGCGAACTCGGCGTGGAAATTTTTGTACGCCAGGGCAAGCGCCTGACCGCGTTGACGCCAGCAGGTGTGAGCGTGCTTGAAATTGCCGAGCGGTTGTGGGCGGAAGTGGAAAACATCAAGCGCGTCGGTCAGGAATTTGTGAAGGCGGGCGAGGGCACACTGACCATCGCCGCCACGCATATGCAGGCCCGCTACATTTTGCCGCCAGCCATCAAGGCCTTCACAGCGAAATATCCGGACGTGCGTTTGTCAATCCAGCAGGGTAGCCCGCGCGAATTGGCGGAGCGGGTAATTTCCGGCGAAGCGGATATCGCGATTGCAACTGAAACGCTAGATCGCTATCCGGAGCTCATCACCCAGCCTTTGTATCGCTGGTATCACTGCGTGGTGGTGCCGAAAGATCATCCGCTGGCAAGTGAGAAACGTTTAACGCTTGCCAAAATTGCCGCTTACCCGATCGTTACTTACGACGCAGCGTTCACGGGGCGCAGTGCACTCGATGAAACTTTCGCCAATGCCGGTGTCGAAATCAATGTTGTGCTCACCGCAATCGATACCGATGTGATCAAGACTTACGTGCGCCAGGGAATGGGCATCGGCATTATCGCGAGTGTCGCGATGGATGCAGAACGCGATTTCGATTTGGTCTCGCTTGACGGCAGCAAATTATTTCCAGAACGCACCACCAAACTTGCGACGCGCCGTGGCACTTACCTGCGGGGCTTCGTCAAGGATTTCATCGCAAGCTTTCCGTCGATTTTGCAATCACGGTAATTTGGAACATGAATCTGACCATTGAATCGTTCATCGGCAATACGCCGCTGGTGAAACTGCAACGTATTCCTGCCAATGACGGCGTCCACACGTCGAACACAATCCTCTCCAAGCTGGAGGGAAACAATCCCGCTGGCTCGGTAAAGGATCGACCGGCGATGTCGATGATTTCGCGTGCCCGGGAACGCGGCGATATCAAACCTGGTGACACCCTGATCGAGGCCACCAGCGGCAACACGGGTATTGCGCTTGCAATGGCAGCTGCCATCAAAGGTTACAAGATGGTCCTGGTCATGCCTGAGCATTTGAGCATTGAGCGTCGCCAGACCATGCGTGCATTCGGTGCGGAACTGGTATTGACACCGCAAAAAATCGGCATGGAAGGTGCGCGCGATGCGGCAGTGGAAATTCAGCGTGAGCGCGGTGGCTTGATTCTGGATCAGTTCGCCAACCCGGATAATCCGCTAGCGCACTACATGACGACTGGCCCGGAGATCTGGCGTGACACCGCGGGAAAAATTACCCACTTCGTCGCGACCATGGGCACGACCGGCACCATCATGGGTGTATCGCGCTATCTGAAAGAAAAAAATCCTGCGGTGCAGATCATAGGAGTGCAGCCAACTGACGGCTCAAACGTTCCCGGCATTCGCAAGTGGACGGAAGCCTATTTGCCGAAGATATTTGAACGACCGCGCATCGATCGCATTCTGGAAGTGACACAAGTTGAGAGCGAAGAGATGACGCGTCGCATGGCGCGCGAAGAAGGAATTTTCGCCGGCATTTCCTCAGGCGGTGGCCTGGCTGCCGCAGTTCGAATTGCCAAAGAAAATGAGAATGCGATCATCGTGCAGATTGTTTGTGATCGAGGTGACCGCTATCTTTCGACCGGCGTTTTCCCGGCGTAAACCAAACACTGCCTGCCGCGTTGAAATGTAATCATCAAAGTATATTGATAGTCCACGACACTGTGAAAAAGGGAAAGACATTTGTTATGTGCATTGCCATCGCCAGCACTCTGGCGATGACGGGTTGCGCGTCAACCCTGTTCTTTCCCGCCAAGCCGGCTGAAAAAGCGGCTGACAAAGTGATCGATGATATCTGGCCAGATGTGACGAAGCCCGTCCCGCCCAAGGCGGACGCGAAGAAATCATGAGCGCGATTCGTGCACTGATGCGAACACTGTTGTGCTGCGTGGTACTTGCGGTCTTGGGTGCTGCCCAGCTTGTCTTTGCTGAAGAAGATGCCGATTTCGATATCAGCTCACCGGCGATCATGTCACTCAAGAAAAGCATGGCAAATCGCTTTACGCAGTTGCGGCCCCATCTGGACGCGGGTGTCATCGGGTTGACGCACGAGGGCATCGTTGCCCTGCGCGATGCGGCGACGATTGATGTTAAAGCACTTCTCGCGCTGGACGCGTTGCTCGTCGAGGAGAACAAGGATCGCGCGACCCTCTATCGCGAAATCGCCCGCGCCAACAATCGGCCAGAATGGGAATCCGATCTACGCGCCACCTTTGCCAAGCGCTGGATCAGTCGCCTGCCTGCGGGCTGGTTTTATCGCGATGAAAAAGGGCAGTGGGTAAAGAAATAACGGTTCCACGTTTGTCTGTAATTGTGCATTGCTGAGGGGCGCTTTCGCTTTTTTCAGCGTGCTGCCACCCCAATAAAATTCTTGCCGCGCACGCCGTCCAGTGCCTTGTGGATCATCTGGTCAGCTTCTGCCTTGTCGACGCCATAACTGGCGAAATCGGTGCTGACACCGACCGTGTCGAGAAATGCCTTGAGCGCGGCAGGTGCTTCGGCCAATGGGCAATCGAACACTTGCGCCAGTACCGCATCGCGTTGCGGGTCCGCGCCCACCGCGCGTCCTAACACCATCGGCAAGGTAAACGAACACGCGATGCCATGCGGCAACCCGTGGTTTAGCGTCATGTCGTAGGAGATCGAATGCGCGAGTGCCGTTTTGGTGTTGGAGAAGGCGAGACCGGCCTTGAGCGCTGCGAGTGACATGCGCGCACGCAATGCCGGGTTCCTCAGGTCCTTCATGAGCAACGGCAATGTTGTTAGCACTTCACGCGCCGCAGAAATGGCGTGCGTATCGGAAATCGGATTGGCGTTCACGTTCCAGATCGACTCCAGCGAGTGCGATAGCGCATCGAGGCCGGCCGCGAGCGTGGGACCGGCGGGCAGGGACAGCGTAAGCTCCGGGTCGATGAGCGCGGCCTCCGGCCACGTTTCTTTCAGGTGCAGCGAGTATTTTTTCTGTGCACCGGGTGTGCGATCCCACACGGTGGCCCACGGCGTCACTTCGCTGCCGGTACCAGCGGTGGTGGGCACAGTGATAAGTGGCTTTACCCGCGCCGGTGTGAAAGGCTTGCCAGTCGCGAGTAGTGTAACCAGCTCAGAAAATTTTCCACTGGGCGTTCCCACCATCAGCGCCTTGGCGGTATCGAGCGCGCTGCCGCCACCGACGGCGACGATCAGTTCCGCATCTGTATATTGCGTCCAGAAGCGCTGGTACATGCCGGTGAGGCTCGCGACATCGGGGTTCGCGACGGTATCAGGCTCGATGGCAATGAGACTGTTGCCAAGCATGTCCTGGATACGTTTGGTGAGGCCGAAGCCTGCCGCTTCGGGAAAAGTCACGAGCACCGTTTTGCGACTGGCGATCAGAGCGGGAAGCATCGCCAGTGTGCCTGCGCCGAAGGTAATGGCGACGGGGTTGTGATAGTTCGTGTTCATGTTGGTGACCTGTTCTGTTTGCCTGAAATGGTTTGGACTTGATCAGAGGTTCCCTAAGCAATAGCCTTGGCGACGCGCGTGCGCAGCCAGGCCGACATCAGCTCGGAAATAATGACGACGACGACGATCGACAGCAGGATTGCTGCGACATCGCGGGAAGCCACGCGCTGCACGCTCTCGCGCAGGTACTGGCCCATGCCACCGGCCCCAAAGAAGCCAACCACGGTGGCCGCGCGAAACACGACGTCCCAGGTGTAGATCGAGATTCCAGCCCACGCCACGCGCACTTGCGGCAGTACCGCAAAGATGAAGGCCTGAAGATTGTTTGCACCTGTCGCACGGATCGCTTCGACCTGCCCGGGCTTGATCGCTTCGATCGCCTCCGAGAACAGTTTTCCCGAGAAACCGATGCAAAACAGCGTGAGCGCCAGCGCACCCGGTAGCATGCCAAAGCCCAGGATCGCGACCAGCAGGATGGTCCAGATCATTTCGTGTACCGACCTGCATGCCATGATGATGAGCCGTGCAATCGGGTACACGTAACGCCTGCTCGGCGTCATGTTGAACGACGCAAACCATGCTAGCGGGATCGAGATGGCGATACCGAGCACGGTGGCGAGATACGACATCTGCAGCGTTTCCACCACCGTGTGCCAGTATTCGGCGTTCAGGATGTGATCGACATTGGGCGGAAAGTAGCGTCGTGCCAGCATTTCGCCCATTCGCCCGAGCATGCCAGGCAGGCGATCCATCGGGATCTTCAGGTAGTCGAGCGCGAAAGCGATGAAGGCGAACGCACCGAGGAGCGCACCGTATTTGTAGAGGCTCTGCGGATAGCGAAAGCGGCTCCACGTCGGCGGCACGCTGCCCGGTGTCGGCATCACGCCAGCCGACGGTACTATGCCAACCTCAGATAACTGCTTTGCGGGCATAGTAGGAAATCACTTCGCCGAAGATGATGAGCGACAGCACCGCCAGAATGACCACCGCGATGCCCCCGTTGTTGGACATCGCCATCTGGCGGAACAGTACGAGCCCCAGGCCTCCCGCGCCAACGAGACCAAGGATGGTGGAACGGCGGATATTGATGTCCCACTCGAAAATCATGTTGCCAACAAACACCGGAATTATCTGGGGCAGGATGGCGAACCATAAAATCTGGAATTTGGTGCCGCCCGCAGCGCGGATGGCTTCCAGAGGCTTGGGGTCGACGTCTTCGATCGCCTCGGCAATCGTCTTGGAGATAAAGCCGACGGACCGTACAGCCATGGCGAGTATGCCGGCCAATGCGCCGAGTCCCACGGCCGAGACGAAGATCAGCCCCCAAACGATCTCATGCACAGAGCGCGACATCGTCATCAGGAAGCGGCCGATCGCGTACGAGGTCTTGCCATAGGGCGTGATGTTTGACGCACCCAGCCAGGCTACCGGGATGGACAGCACCAACCCTGCAAGTGTGGCGAGAGTGGCCATCAGCACCGTCTCCAATGCGGGTTCCCACAGATCCGGCAGCAGGCTCCAGTCGAGATCGAGAAAGCGTTGCATCGTAGAAAGCAGCGAGCCGGTGAGGATGCGGTTCCAGTCGGTGTCGGCGATGACGATCGCCTCGATACTCCACACGACGACAGCGAGGATGAGGAAAGTAGACATAAAGCGCAATGCGCGCGCGCGACGGCGCCCCGCAGCGATTCCATCGACGCGCGCATCAATGGAAAGTGCGTTCAAAGCACCTCCATCGCGTAGATTTCCTGTAGCGCCTGTTTGTCGAGTTTTGCTGGGGGCCCCTCGAATTTCTTGACACCGTCCTGCAGGCCAATGACATGCGAGCAGAAATCGCAGGCGAGGTCTACATCGTGAATGTTGCAGAGCACTGGAATATGAAACTCGCGAGCCATCTCGCGTATGAGGCCCATGACTTCCCGCGAGATCTTCGGGTCAAGGCTGGAGGTTGGCTCATCGACCAGCAACAGCTTCGGATTCTGGATCAGTGCGCGCGCAATACCTACGCGCTGACGCTGCCCGCCGGAGAGACGGTCGGCACGCTTGTCGATGTGTTCGCCCAGGCCCACGCGATCGAGCAACACCAGTGCCTGCTTGATCTCATCCTTGGTGTAGAGGCGAAAAATACTCCGGAAGGTACCGGTATAACCGAGTCGCCCGGTAAGCACGTTATCCATCACCGAAAGTCGTTCGATCAGGTTGAATTCCTGGAAGATCATGCCGATGTTGCGGCGCTCGCCGCGGAGTTCAGCAGGCGTGAGTTTCAACATGTCCCGACCGTTGAAGATCACCTCGCCGCTCTTGGGTTCCACCAGCCGGTTCACACAGCGGATCAGCGTCGATTTGCCCGCGCCGCTCGGCCCGATGATGGCGAAAAAATCGTCCGCGTTGAGCGTGAAACTGATGCCCTTGAGGATTTCGCGGTCGGCGTAGCCAGCGTGAAGGTTCCTTACTTCGAGTACGGTTTGCATGCGTTCGAATCCATTTGAAGCTGCGCGACAAGAACCGGGTGCGGGTGAACACACCCGGGTATTCGATGCAATGTATTACTTGCCGCCGCCGGCTTCGCGGATCACGTTGTAATCAGAATCCTGCATCACGACAAATTTCTCGCTGCCGACGTTCTCGAGATAGGCCTTGCCGACATCGGTTGTTTCCAGCGTCACGAAGGTCTGCTGGATTTTCGCTTTGAGATCCGGACAAAGGGTCGCGCGATAGACGAATGGGTCTTGCGGGATGAGAGGGGAAGTCCACAAGATGTTGAAGTCCTCAGCCTTCATCTTGCCTTTGCTCGACGTGAGCGCGTTCATGAAGCGGTGGGTTGCGACGAAGGCAGAGTCAGCTTTACCGTCGAATACCGCGAGCGTGGACAAGTCATGCCCGCCGGAGAAAGCGACCTTGCTGAAATATTGTTTGAGCGGCATCTTTACAACCTTGCCGCCGAATATCGATTCCGGGATCAGTGACCCGGATGTACTGGCCGGATCCACGAGCAGCATCACCGAACCCTTGATCGACTCGACTGTGGTGAACTTCGATCCTTTTTTGGTGATCAGGATCGACTTGAATCCGGGGCCAGCTTCCTGGACGCCGTCTTTTTTCTTGAAATAGGTGGCGAACACATCGATATTCGCGCCCTGCGTTTTAGCGATCAGATAAGACTCCGGGCCCAGTACCGCGATATCCACCCATTTGCCGAGCAGGGCCTCGACCACTGACGAGTACGATGTCGGCATGTAGAACTCGATCTTCTTGCCGGTGTTCTTCGACAGTAAATCCAGCACCGGTTTGTAGAGCGTGAGCTCGCGCACCGACTCCTGTGTCGGAATGATCGAGAACCGCAACACTTTCGGATCCTCGCATTGCTGCGCCTGTGCAGCGCCAAAGCACAGCGCAGCCCCAAGTGCTGCCAACTTCATCCAGCTTGTCTTGATCGTGTTCATTTGGTCTCTCCTCATGGTTGTTTTATTACTTGCCATCTGCCGCTACCATCTCATATTGATATTTTTCAATTGTGTATAGCTGAGCAACTCTTCAAAGGTTTCCTCGACGCCAAGACCGCTCGCTTTCCACCCGCCGTAGGGTGCACCCAGATATCGCCCCGTTGCGTTGATCCAGACATAGCCGGCATCGACACGCATGGCTGTTTCCATCGCGCGATCAAGCTGGTTGGTGATGATCGCTGCGGTCAATCCGTATTGCAGGCAATTGACCTTGGTGAGCATGTCTTCTTCGTCGCTCCACGGCAGGATCGACATGACCGGACCGAAAATTTCTTCGCGGGCGATGCGCATTTCCTGGCGCACGTTGTCGAACACGGTCGGGCGGATGAAGTGGCCGTTGGCAAGCTCGGCATCTGTGGGCCGACCGCCGCCCGTGAGCAGCGTCGCGCCTTCCTGCTTGCCAGCTTCGATAAAGCCCATGATGCGCGCGAACTGCTGGGCCGATACCACTGGCCCCAGCTCGTTCTTTGCAATCCACGGAAAACCGACCGGCAGTGCCTCGGCGAGTCGTACGATCTCGTCCGCGACCGCGTTGTGCAAGGATGCATGCACGAATACGCGCGAAGTCGAACTGCACGATTGACCTTGCCGGTTCATGTTCATGCCCTTGATGGCGGCAGAGGCTGCTTTCTTTGGGTCGGCGTCGGGAAAGATGATGATTGGATTCTTGCCGCCAAGCTCGAGGCTCACGCGTTTCAGACCCTCGGCAGCACCGACGGCGACCCTGCGGCCGGTTTCCACAGAGCCGATGAAGCCGACGCGTGAGACCAGTGGATGACTGACCAGCATCGCGCCGGTCTTGCCATCGCCGGCGATCACATTCACGACACCCGGTGGAAAAACACCATCGGCAAGTTCAGCCAGTCGGAAGCTGGAAATTGGCGCCTGTTCGGAACTCTTGATCACGACGCAGTTACCGGCCGCGAGCGGCGCTGCGGCCTTTTCGGCGCAAAAACGGAACGGGTGATTGAACGCATTGAGCTTTGCCACTACGCCGTAGGGCTGGCGCGTCAGCAGGTTCATGTGGCGCGGGCCGTGCGAACTGGTTTCACCTTTTACTTCGGTGATGAGTCCGGCGAAATAGTCGAGACTGTCGGCAGTCCAGTGCATGTCGCCTTCCATGCCGCTGAGCGCATTGCCCGAATCCACGCAGTCAATCAGAGCGAGCTCTTTTGCATTCTCGCGGATGCGCTTTGCGAATGTCTCCATGCATTTTGCGCGCTCCTTGAGACCAACCCTGCGCCATTCGTCGAAACCTTTGGCGGCGGCTTTCACCGCCCGATCGACGTCTTCAGCTCCCGCGAGCGGAGCCTCGGCGAGCTGTTTCCCGGTGGATGGACTATTCGATACGAAGGTGTTGCTACTCGAGGGTGATTCCCATTTTCCCCCGTAGTAGAAGCCCTGCGCGCGGTAGCCGAGATCCGGTTCAGTATTCATGGGCGAGTCCATTTTGCTGTCCGGCATTACAAATCTCTCATGGAAATTGTGGGGATCACGCCGCTGCGCCGTTGATGGCGAGATCGAAAACCTGATAGCTCTTCAGTATGGATACACCTGCTTTGAGCTTGTAATCATCGTTGAGCGGTTCGCTGAGAATAATCGGCACCTTTGCTTCGGCAACACCACCATGTGTGCGCAGGCGATGGCCTTCCAGTCCCGACAGGTCGTGATCTTTTTCGGAGCCACCTACACAAACGCCGACCGTGGAAATGACCACCACGTCACCTTCGCGATCGGCGGGAAGATCCAGCAGTCGGCAGGCGGTTTCCTTGTCATACACAGATTCCACACCATCAATGCTGCGCACCAGTTCGATTACCTGCGCAGGCGTAGTTTTACCGCGACAATAGACGCGCACAAATCCACCAAGTGCGCCATGATGGGCGACGAATGCATCGGTGATGGGGCAGATCACGGTGGTATCGGCTTTGCCGAATTTTGCATCCAGCACATCCTGCAGCCAGATCACATTTGGCTTGCCTTCAGCGGTCGATTTGTCGTTCATGCCGTGGTCTGCCGTCAGCGCCACGAGTGCACCCAGTGCGGCGAGTTTGCCGAAGCGGCTATCGAGATCCTGGTAAAAACGTTTTGCGGCAGCTTCTGTTGGCGCGTACTTGTGCTGCACATAATCGGTCAGCGAGAGATACATGAGGTCCGGTCGGTCGCGCTCAAGGATTTTGATGCCGGCGTCAAGCACAAACAAAGACAGCGCTTCGGAATACATATTGGGCAGCGGCTGGCCAACGAACGCGAGTACATTCTCGATACCGTTTTCGGCCATCGTGCACTGGTCGGCTTTTTCGGAGGAGAAGCTGATGCTGCCACCGGAGAGATCGAGGTTCTTGCCAAGCTGCCGCCGCAGCTTGTCTTTGGCGGTGATTGAAACCACCTTGGCACCGGCGCGCGCAAACTGGCAAAGGATGGTGTCGCCGCGCAGCAGTTCCGGGCCCGACATCACTACCGCCTTGCCGGTCGCCGTGTCGAGGTAGAAATTTCCCGAGATGCCGTGCCTGGAAGCCGGAGTACCAGTGATGATCGACATATTGTTGGGGCAGGTGAAACTTGGTACCGTACCGTCTGCCACCGTGCTGAAACCCTGTTGGATGAAACGCGCGACGTTTGGAATCGCGCCTTCACTCAGGAACTGCTGGAAATACGCCGGATCGCCACCGTCGATACAAACCACCACCACTGGCTTCTTTGGCCAGCGATATTGCACGCCGTTGGCAGTGACGGGTGTACTTTCTTTCGTGGTCTGCATTTAGGCGATTCCTCTTACGTTATCGGTTCGTAATGTATCGGTTCACGATGACAGTATTAAGTCACTGCCTTGCGTGGCGCCTTGGCTCGGGGCACGGACGGCTCGTGGAGTACGCGATGCAAGCGCTCGCGACCATTGAGCACATGCTCAAATAGAAGGTGGCTGGCGAGTGTTTCGTCGCCTTTGGCCACCGCGTTCACGATTTCCTCGTGGTCTTTGGTGGATGCTGGAATGCTCTCTGCGCTGCGGGCAATCACCTCGCGGCGATAGAGGTTCAGTTCGTTGACGATACGCTGGTAGTTTTGGAGAAGCGCGCGATTACCGGCCGCTTCGCCGAGTACTTCGTGGAATTCGATATTGAGCGGGAAGTAAGCCTCTGCGTCAAGTGCCTTGCTGGCGATGTGCATGCGCTTGACGATTTCGCGCAGCCGCTGAAGCTGCGCGGGCAGGATGCGCTTCGCAGCGAGACGACCGATCAGCCCGTCGAGTGCCGCGCGTACTTCGTATATTTCGTACGCTTCCTCGATGGTGACCTGGCGAACGAACACACCTCGATTCTTCTCGGCGCGCACCAGACCGGACTGGTAGAGCGCGCGGCAGGCTTCGCGCACCGGGCCGCGCGATACGCGTAGTTCACCTGCGATCTCGGCTTCGTTAAGCTTGGCACCTGCTTCGAGTTCACCCGAAACAATCTGCCGCTCGAGCTCACGTTGTACCAGTGTGGTGAGCGAGTGTTCGCGGAGCAGATCTATCGCGGTCCCGTGTGCGGGGGAAGAGGCTGGCTGCGCTTGCTTGGCTCGGGGCATTTTTGATGGGCGGGCGCAATGCCCACGTTGTTTTGGTCTACAGACTTGGCGGTTAAATATGTTGAATCG
>JANYFH010000263.1 GCA_025362705.1 Betaproteobacteria bacterium | reverse complement strand
CCACCTTCGTAGGTATAGAGCAGGATCATCACGAGAATCACCAAAGCCGTCAGCCAGAACGGTATATGCAGGCCGTCTAGGATGGCATCCTGCAAAATCTTCACCACCAGATACAAACGCGCCGTGGCACCAAGTGTGCGCGATAGGACAAAAAAAACAGCGCCGGTTTTGTAAGCCTGTGGCCCCATCCGCGTATCGAGGTAATGGTAAATCGAGGTGAGATTCAACCGGTAATACACGGGCAACAATACGAACGCGATGACGAAATATCCGAGCAGCTGGCCGATGACGATCTGGAAATACGTAAACGCATTTGCACCCACCGCGCCGGGAACACTGATGAACGTCACGCCGCTCAGTGAAGTGCCAACCATGCCAAAAGCCACCAGCATCCAGTTGCTTTTGCGATTACCGATGAAAAATGATTCGTTGTTGGAATTGCGCGATGTGAACCACGCCACGCCGAGGAGTAGGGCGAAATAGGCGATAACAAAGCAAAAAAGCAGTGCAGGAGACATAGTGCAAAAAGTTGGTCAGGTCGGCAAAAGATACTCCCTCTCTCCTCGTTAGAGACAAGGGAACACTTGAAGCGAAGCAGGACTCGCGCTAAAGGCACCGCGCTCGCAAAACGCATTCTGACATCACCAGGCAGGGGCCGGACGTGTAAAGTACGGAAAACGTCAAGTTGCCGTCCCAACGCGCCCAACAAAAAAAGACCCGACACCATGACCCTGACCTACATCTGGACCGGCTTCTTCGTAGTCGGTTTTCTGGCCGCACTCGCACAATGGTTGTTCCTCGGTGACGTCGAAGTCTTCAAACGCATTGTCGATGGCACATTTACCGCGGCGAAAGTGGCGGTGATGGACATTGCACTGCCGCTGGCAGGGATCATGACCCTGTGGCTGGGCATCTTGAGCATCGGCGAAAAAGCCGGGGCGATCAATCTCATTGCAAGAATCATCTCGCCATTCTTCACACGGATTTTTCCCGAGGTGCCGAAAGATCATCCCGCCACCGGCCACATGGTGATGAATTTTTCCGCCAATTTTCTGGGGCTCGATAACGCTGCCACACCGTTCGGCTTGAAAGCGATGGAGAGTCTGCAAACGCTCAACCCGAACAAGGAAGAAGCCAGCAATGCGCAGATCATGTTCCTGGTGCTGCACACGTCGGGCCTCACGTTGATTCCTCTTTCGATCATGGCCCAGCGCGCAGTATTGGGTGCGAAAGACGCTTCCGATATTTTTATTCCGACATTGATTGCAACCTACGTCGCCACCGTTGTTTCGATGGTCGCCGTCGCCATCAAGCAGCGCATCAACATGTTTGATCGCGTCATCATGGGTTGGCTGGGTGGGCTCACGAGCTTCATCGTCGGCGTGATCTGGTACATGACCAATTACCTCACCAAGCCGGAAATCGAAGTTTTTTCCAAAGTCGTCAGCAACCTGATTTTGTTTTCCATCATTGTCGGCTTCATCATCGCGGCGCTACGAAAACGCGTGGATGTTTACGACGCATTTATCGAAGGGGCCAAAGGTGGTATCGAGACCTCGCTAAAAATCATTCCCTACCTCGTCGGCATGCTGGTGGCCATCAGCGTATTACGCAACTCTGGTATCCTCGGCTTTGTGGTGAGTGGATTTACGTGGTGCTTTACGCAGCTGGGTGTGAACACCGATTTCACTCCCGCGCTACCGACCGCACTCATGAAACCGATCAGCGGTTCAGGATCGAGAGCAATGATGATCGACGCGATGCAAACATATGGCGTCGATTCATTTGTGGGCAGGCTCGCTTGTATTTTTCAAGGCTCGGCCGACACGACGTTTTACATCGTCGCGCTGTATTTTGGCTCAGTCGGAATCAAACGAACGCGCTATGCAATCACCTATGGATTGATCGCGGATTTTGCAGGCGTAGTGGCGGCGATATTTGTGGCGTATTTGTTTTTTCATTGAACCAAACACGTAAACCGCCATTTGGCGCGGTGTTTAGAGCATAAATGCCGTGAAACCCGCGCCAGCATTAGACTTTCACGCAATATCCTCAAGCGTCTTCGTCACATAAAACAATTCATTACCGGGTGCCGCAAACGCATCCGCAAGATACAGCCGTCGTCTTCTGCGGTTAACCGCGTGCCGTCGTGCCTCGTGCCGATGAGATCGCTTCGCGTGTTCTGCAAAGCGCACCTCCAGTCGGTCGCCCCTCCTCAAGGCGGTGGAAACGGGATTGATTTGAAATTCAAGTCTCTTTAATTGCCAGTTCTTGTATTAAAGACATCTTTAATATAACCTGATGCAATCAAGACTTCCTTTAATTGGCTCCATGCGCCAAACCGGCAAATACGTCACTGTCACCGCGCTCAGCGAACCCGTTCGCGCGTTCGTTCCTGCGCGGCTGCCACCGACCAAGCCGGCGCTAGATATTGCCGCCTTCACGGACGCGCTGGCAATCGCCGAGCGCGCGATGTCGCGCTTGAATGCCGTGGCGGGGCTGGTGCAATCGACGCGCTGGTTGACGTATGCAGCCCTGCGGAAAGAGGCATTGCTCACTTCGCAGATCGAAGGCACGCAGGCCACGTTGGTGGATGTATTTGATGCCGAGGCGGATTTCGCCGTTGCCAACGCCGATGATGTGGAGGAGGTCACCAATTATTTGCGTGCGTTCGAATACAGCGTGGGCCAGTTGCGTCGGTCGCGTGGGTTACCGCTTTCCATCCGCTTGCTATGCGAGGCGCATCGGCGCTTGATGGCAGGCGCACGTGGGGGCGGCAAGCATCCCGGGGAGATTCGTCGCTCACAAAATTGGATCGGCGGCACACGTCCCGGCAATGCCGTGTTTGTGCCGCCACCGGAAAGCGAGCTCGCTGATTTGCTGTCAGATCTGGAGCGTTTCATTCACGCAGCGGGAAAGCTTCATCCGCTGGTCAAGGTGGCGTTGGCGCACGCGCAGTTTGAAACAATCCACCCGTTCCTCGATGGTAACGGGCGTATTGGTCGACTTCTGATTGCATTGATGCTGGAGGAATACAAAC
>JANYFH010000255.1 GCA_025362705.1 Betaproteobacteria bacterium | reverse complement strand
TCACTATCCATGAACACGTAGAGCGGATCCGAGAAATACGAATAGGTGACTTCCTTGCGCTCCAGTTGCACAACATCAAATTTGTCGTCGGCTTTGTAAACGGTTTCCATGCCGGACGAAGTGAGCAAGTTCTTGAACTTCATTTTGACAACTGCGGCGTTGCGGCCACCTTTACTGTAGTCGGCTTTGAGCACCACCATCGGGTCCTTGCCGATCATCACGACGTTGCCGGCGCGGAGTTCTTGAGCGATTTTCATGTTGGTTCCTGAAACTTTGTTGGGGAATTCGATTGCGGGGCTGGACAAGCCAGCAAAGCCTTAAATTTTAATGGTTTTTTGGTAAAAACTCAATAAATTAGCTGCCAAATCGGGCATTTCAGCAAGCTTTTTTGACCATGCCGTGGCATGGTCTTGCAGGGCCGGCAAGTGCGCCATGAAGCGCCGCCAGGCAGCACCGATATTGGCACTGTCTTCCACATTCCAGGCGCGCCACAGTTCGCGCAGTGCTGCTTCAGGTTCGCTTTCCAGCCCATCGCAGTAAATCGCAAGAAATGCATTCAACTTTACCCAGTGGGTGTTTTCACTTTGTGGATATATCTGCCAAATAAGTGGCTTGGCTGCCCATTGCGCGCGAACAAAAGAATCTTCACCGCGGACAAAAAGAACATCGTGTTGCCACAGCAAACAGTCGAAATCCTGCTGCGGTACAAATTGAATTTTCTCAATCGCCGGATTTTTATTCAGTGTTTCAGCGAGTGCGCCTGCGGGAACTGTGCACAACACACCGGTTTCCAGGCTGGTGATCGCTTCAATCAGGTTATCGCCGGCTGCATTCGCGTATCCAAACAGGAATACGCGAAAGTTGTTTGTGACATTTACGGAAATGAAGCCGTCCCGTTCGTTCAGGAGATCACGCTCACGAATGAGGCCGCCGGTATCTGGCGTAAATCCGGGAAAGAAAAAATACTTGGTCAGCGGCAAATTGGGATGTGGCGAGGGCAATAAATGATGCTCACCAACCCATGATTCCGCACTCAGATATTCGAGATTGATCCATACCGGGCGCGATTCCTTCGCCGCCATTTCATCAACATAGGCCTTGGGCAAGTTGACCGCAAAGGCTTCAATCACGAGGTCCGCGGGGCTAATACTAAATGCTTGCGCCCAGCCGATCACCGTAACGCCACTTACATCTTGCCGCTCGCTCGACACATCGAGCTGCGGTTCGATTGCGCGAAAAGCACGAAGGTCATCGACAATGAGACGAACTGCCATACCGTGCTCGTACGACAGCTGCCGTGCAAGCCGCCAGGTGACGCCGATATCGCCAAAATTGTCTACGATGCGACAGAAAATATCGCAGGAGATGCCTGAACGGATCAAGGCGCGGATGATGCCAGTAGCGCAGTCCGTGCGGCTTTGTATTCGGCCTCGTTGCTGGCTGCAGGATTGCCATGCATGCACTGCAAACGCCGCGATAAATCGGCACCCGGGGTAATGCCGTCCCGCGTTAAACCTTGCAGCAATTCATCGGTACGCATTGGGTCATTGCACAAGAGCACCATGTCGCAACCCGCATCCAGCGCTGCGTGTGCCCGCTGTGTGACATTGCCTGCCGTGGACGCACCCTCCATGGAAAGATCATCACTGAATATCAGGCCGTCAAAACCCAACCGGCCGCGAAGAATGTCTTTCAACCATTTTGATGAAAAACCAGCAGGCTTTGAATCGACTTTCGAATAGATGACGTGTGCCGGCATAACCGCACTCATCCCTTGCCTGGCAAGCGCGCAAAATGGAAACAGATCGGCCTTGTCGATTTCCTCAAAGCTGCGGTCATCCATCGGGATTTCGTGGTGCGAATCAGCACGCACAAAGCCGTGTCCGGGATAATGCTTGCCGACAGAACCCATGCCAGCTTTTGCCATTCCCGCCATCAACGCGCGTCCAAGCTCTGCAATCACCGCCGGATTTTTATGAAACGCGCGGTCACCTATTACGCCGGATTCGCCCCAGTCAACATCCAATACAGGTGCAAAACTGAAATCGACACCATGCGCAATAAGTTCTGCCGCAATCACGTAGCCAACGTTTCCCGCCAATACAGTAGCCTTTTGCGGAGATGAATCCCAGTGCGTACCCAGCAATCGCATTGGCGGGATGGTCGTGAAGCCATCGCGGAACCGCTGTACCCGACCGCCCTCATGGTCCACTGCAATCGGCAGCATCGGCTCACGTAGCGCGTGAATGCTCGCGGTAAGTTTTTTCAATTGATCCGGTGAAGAAAAATTCCGGGCAAACAAAATCACCCCGCCGATCAGGGGATGCTGTAAACGCCGCACGTCGTCAGCAGTTAGTTCGAACCCGTCGACATCGGCCATTACCGGCCCCAGGGGGAAAGTCATTGCCATATAGCCGCAGTCATGAATTGAAAATCAGGATTTTTCGAGGACGACAAAGGCCAGCGCATGTTCCGCCTCGTCGGTGATCGAAAGATGCGTATGCGTAATTTTTTTAGCGTGGAGTTTTTCTTGCAACGCGTTGCTGGTTTGAAGCAGTGGCTTGCCCATTGCGTCGTGCGTCACGCTGACGTCGTGCCAGCCGACGCTTTCACCAATACCCGTGCCGTACGCTTTTGAAAAGGCTTCCTTCGCTGCAAAGCGCTTGGCTACAAAGCGCGCGGTCTGCTGCGACTGGGCGTATTCTGCTACCTCTGCTTCACTCAATATGCGATGCAGGAAACGATCACCAAAACGAAACAGCGCCTCTTCAATGCGCCTGATGGTGACCAGATCGGTACCAATGCCGTAGATCACACGGCCTCACCACGCGCTGCAGCACGATAGCGCCGCACGGTCTCAGCCAAACCTAACTCAAGGGCATCTGCGATGAGCGCATGGCCAATCGAGACCTCAAGCAATCCCTGTATCGCGCGGACAAAGACGGGCAAGTTGTCAAGATTCAGGTCGTGCCCGGCATTGATACCCATTCCCTCCAACTGCGCAGCCGTCGCCGCGTCGATATACTGTTGCAGGACCTTGTCTTGATCGACCCTGCCGAAGGCCTGCGCATATGGTTCTGTATAAAGTTCAATTCTATCGGCCCCCAAAGCGCGCGCGAGTGGCATCGATGACGCCACAGGATCCATGAATAGACTGACACGCACGCCGAGTGATTTTAATTCCGCAATGACTGGCGCCAGTCGTGCCGAATCTTTTGGCAGATTCCAGCCATGGTCGGATGTAAATTGTCCGCTTTCATCCGGAACGAGCGTGCATTGCTGTGGACGAACATCACGCACAAACTCAAGCAGATTGTGAAACGGGTTGCCTTCAATGTTGAATTCGATACCGGGTGTCGTTTTCAGCAATTGCGCCAATTCAATTACATCATTTGCCCGAACATGTCTGCCATCTGGCCTGGGATGCACGGTAATCCCGTCTGCACCTGTATTTATCGCGATCTGGGCCGCGCGCGACACGCTGGGAATACCCAATGCCCGCGTGTTTCGCAACAGGGCGATTTTGTTCAGGTTGACGCTAAGTTTGGCCATGATCGTCAGATATGCGTTGTTAACGCATTTCGCGCATCAGTTGACGCGTGTGGAGAATTTTGTCGCCGAGCAAGTGGTTAATCATCAGGCGCATCAATTGCTTTGATTGCGACTGTGTCTGGGGATCACGATAGTCGCATGACGCCATGTCGATCAATGTTTTTCCCGACAACGACAAGCCATCGCCATATGCAGACTGACGCGCAATCGATCCTGCCAGCAATGGCCCCCGTTCAACAAGATACAAGTACTCGCGCTCAGCCCGAATCGGAACATGACTATCCGCCTCTTCCCTGAGTTGCAACGCATAACCCAGTTCCTGCAGCAGCGTCACCTCGAACTGTCGAAGGATAGGCGCAATTTCCCGGGTCGAGCGGTTTCCAACATGGAACATTGCGAGCGACGACATCGTCTCTGCATATGCATCGAAAAGAAGTTCATGCGGGTCCTCGCGGCTCGCCAGTTTCAGCAAGAGTTCATTCAAATAAAATGCAGACAGCAATGCTGCACCAGAAAGCTGAGGCAGAATTTTTTCCTGCTCCGCAGATTTCAGCGTCTTCATTTCACTTTTGCCAAACCATGCAAGGGTAAGCCCCTGAAACGGGTTCAACACTCCTCTCAAGGCACCTTGCGGGCGCTTGGCACCCCTCGCCACCATCACGACGCGTCCATGCAATCGTGTGAACGCTTCGACGATCAGGCTCGTTTCGCGATAGGCGTAGGTGTGCAATACAAATCCCGCATCAGACTGCCCGATAGACGGCCTGGACCGCCTGGCTTGGCGAGTTACTTCAGCTGTTGACGGCAGCGCCTGGGATAAATCATTCATACCCGTATTGGCGAATCAACGCGCCATCATCGGCCCAACCCTTTTTGATTCGTACCCATAATTCCAGATAAATTTTGCAACCGAAGCTGGCTTCCATTTCCTTGCGGGCGTCGGTGCCAATACGTTTCAGGCGCTC
>JANYFH010000175.1 GCA_025362705.1 Betaproteobacteria bacterium | reverse complement strand
TTGGCCAAGAACGCGCATCGCTTCTTTGTCGCCTGTGGATTGGCGAATTTACACAAGGCGCGCTACCACCTGATGCGACAGAACAGGAGAGGTGCGCCTGCAGCAGCCTGAAGTGAGGCAAAGACGGGGAAACCCTCGTGTCTTGCCTCAAAAGACGCAGCTAATGAACAGAAAACCGACCGAACTTGAAGTGCAAAAAAAGCAAGCCCGCAAACTTCACTTTTTTAGGGACTTGATCAGAGGTTCCCTAGCATTGGTGCACATCTCCGATGATTTTTGTCCTGAAATGCCCGCCAAATGGCTTTCTACGATGGATTATGCTGGATATTGCTAAGCTGTGGGTACGATAAGTTCTTCGATGCGCAACCATGTTTCTGCGGTACAGTAATGCCGAATGAATCGGCACACTGCATACCTTGCCTAACATCCTGCATTACGCCCCTACAATTTGGAGCTATGGCTTCGCGGCGTTGATTTTCGCTGCCTTTGCCGTGCGGCTCTCTCTCAGCTGGCAGGGGGGGCGAAGGGCCCATGTCGTTTTTGGTGCGGCCGTTGCGAGCGCACTTTGGGCCGGCTGTGTAGTCGCTGCGCTGATATTTTCGATTTCCGAATTCTGGTCATTGGCACGCATCTTTGACGCGGCGCGCATCGGCGCATGGCTCGCGTTTTTATTGCTTCTGCTCGGTGAATGGCCAGAACTGCCTGCGAACAAGAGCAAATTGAATGCGCGATTTTTGCGTGTGGCGGGAACTGTCGTTTTGCTCGTCGCGGCGGTAATACTACCGGAGGACTTGCCATGGCACGATATCACCAAGGAACGGGTGACGACGGGAGTATTTCTTATCTTGTTAGGAGTCTCAGTTCTTGGCCTCGCACTCACAGAGCAACTTTATCGACGTACGCCGGAAAACCGCCAATGGGCGATCAAGCCACTCCTGATCGGGCTTGCGGGAATGTATGCGTTCGACCTGATCATGTACGCCGATGCTGTCCTGTTTAAACATCTTGATCCAGGCATGTGGGCCGCGCGCGGAGTTGCCCACGCCTTCGTCGTTTTCTTTGTCGCCGTGGCGACGGCGCGCAACACCTCCTGGACGATTGATCTGCACGTCTCGCGCGACCTGGTGTTTCAATCTACCGCTGTCGTTGTCGCCGGTAGCGGTTTATTGATCGTTGCTGGTGCCGGTTACTGGGTGCGGCTTATCGGCGGTGGCTGGGGCGAGACGTTGCAAATCGCATTTGTCTTTGCAGCGCTTCTTTGCATCGCGGTACTGGTGTTGTCCGGAAGTTTGCGTTCGCGATTGCGCGTGTTCATCAACAAAAATCTATTTTCTTTCCGGTACGACTACCGGAAAGAATGGTTGCAATTTACCCATCTCCTGGGCACATCGGAAGGTGTGGAAGATCTGCACGAGAAAGTAGTACACGCGCTCGCGAATCTTGTAGAAAGCAATGGTGGCGCAGTCTGGCTGGAACGCGGCGGTGCTTTTTGCCAAGTAGCGCGCATAAACCTGCCGGAGATTAGCGAGCGCGAATCTCCGTTGAGTTCGCTGTCGTCGTTTCTCCGCCGTACCGGCTTGGTTATCAGGATAGACGAAGTACACACCACGCCCGGGCTTTATGCGGGGCTAATCCTGCCGCCATGGCTGGCAGCGCAAGCCGAGGCTTGGTTAGTGATTCCATTGCCCAACGGCTCAGAGATGATCGGGTTTGTCGTTCTCACGAGACCTCGCGCACCGATTGATATCAATTGGGAGGTTCTTGATTTGCTGAAAACGGCAAGTCGGCAAGCCGCAAGTTATCTTGCGCAGTATCGCGCAAATGCAGCGTTGCTGGAGGCCGAAAAATTCGACGCCTTCAATCGCATGTCAGCCTTTGTTGTGCACGATCTGAAAAATCTGGTGGCACAACTCGCGCTGGTACTAAAAAACGCGGAACGACATCGGGATAACCCCGAGTTTCAAGCTGACATGCAAGCCACAATAAAGCATGTTGTTGAACGCATGAACCGGCTGATGCTTCAACTTGCCGCAGGTGCAACGTCCGGCGTCAAGACGCGACCGGTTGACGTGCGTGAATTGATTGATCGCGTCGTCATAGCCAAGCGCGAATACCTCGCCGCTATTGACGTAGAATCGGCACAAAATCTTCGCGCACTTGCGCACGACGAACAGATTGAGCGCGTGATTGGACACATTTTGCAAAACGCGATCGAAGCAACGAGTGATAAGAACGGCAAAATAAGCGTGCGCGCACGTGCGCTGGAGCAACACGCAGTGATAGAAATAGTTGACTGCGGCGTGGGCATGACAGAAGAGTTCGTGCGCGAGCGGTTATTTCGGCCGTTCCAAACGACCAAGCCACAAGGAATGGGCATCGGTATGAACGAGAGTTTTCAGTACATCAGCGGAATTGGCGGTCGAATCGAGGTAGAGAGTGTCAAAAATTCCGGGACCTGTTTCCGCGTATTTCTGCCCCTTGCAGATGACGCTACGTTACCCGGGTAAACGCAAGAAACTCCATGAATGATACTAAGCGAAAGCCCTTGTTGATCGTCGAGGACGATCCGGCACTGCAGAAACAAATGCGGTGGGCCTTTGACCGCAATGAAACTCTGGTCGCCAGCGATGCGGAAAGTGCGATTGCGCAAGTGCGCAGACATGAGCCCGCCGTAATAACGATGGATCTGGGGTTACCCCCGCATCCCAATGACCCAACGGTGGGCTTTGTGCTGCTTCAGCAGGTTCTTGCGATTGCGCCTCACACGAAGGTAATCGTGCTCACCGGGCAGAATGATCGCGTCAACGCGCTCAAAGCGATCAGCCTTGGTGCCTATGATTTTTACGCGAAGCCGTTCGAGCCGGAATTGCTTTCACTCACGATCGAACGTGCGTTTTGCCTGAGTGAACTTCAGGAAGAAAATCGGCGATTGCATGAGGTGGCCAAGCCTGCCGGGTTTGCTGGAATAATTACGCGTGACGCAGAGATGCTGAGAGTTTGTCGAACAGCTGAGAAAGTTGCGACAACCTCGGCGACAATTTTGGTACTTGGCGAGTCGGGAACAGGAAAAGAACTGGTAGCACGGGCATTACACGAACTTTCTCCGCGCCGCAAAGAACGCTGGGTGGCAATCAACTGCGCGGCAATCCCCGAAACATTGCTGGAAAGCGAGCTCTTCGGTTACGAAAAGGGCGCGTTTACCGGCGCGACAAAACAGACACTGGGGAAAATCGAGACCGCGAACAAGGGCACACTTTTCCTCGATGAAATTGGGGATCTATCTCTTCCATTGCAAGGCAAATTGTTGCGTTTCCTGCAAGAACGGGTAATCGAACGAGTCGGCGGGCGTGAGGAAATTCCCGTTGATGTTCGTATCGTCTGTGCAACACACCAAAACCTCAAGGAGATGATCGGCCAGGGAAATTTTCGCGAAGATCTCTATTTTCGTCTCGCCGAAATTGTGCTCGAAATTCCGCCGCTTCGATCCCGGCCTGGCGATGCAGGACTACTCGCGCATGCGTTCGTGCGGCGCTTCGCGGATGAACAGCACCGTGGCACTTTGACACTATTGCCAGAGGCGATCAACGCCATTGAAGCACATCCCTGGACGGGCAATGTCCGCGAACTGGAGAATTGCATCAAGCGTGCTGTAATCATGGCGGAAGGTAACGTTATTGCGGGTGCAGACCTTGGCCTGAGCGGTGAAATTGACAACCCCATGCTGAACCTTCGCCAAGTGCGTGACGTCGCGGAAAA
>JANYFH010000158.1 GCA_025362705.1 Betaproteobacteria bacterium | reverse complement strand
TGTTGCACCAGGCAGGCGTCGAAGACGCGATTGCCTCGGGCAGCACCGATACGCCGCCGGTCGAGATCATTGCCGCCGCAGCGCAACGCACCAGCAAACACCTCGTCGCGATTTCTTCGATTCGTTTCGAATCAATGTCGGCTCGCGAACTGGTGCGCGCGCCCGCGTACGCACCGATGCGCGCGATGGCGAACCCGCGCCGCCCCGGTGTACACGCGCGCTGGAAAGAACAGAATCGCGTGCCGTTCCAGAATGTAATGTAATGACGCGGTGAGGCTACCCGCTGCAGGATTGTTCGTGGCACCCAAAACGCCCTGACTTTGATCGGGGCGTTTTTCATTGCGGGGCTTGGCTGCGTAATGGAGTGCTGCCTAACGCCGAGGGGCGATCCCTAAGGTTTGTAGCGCCGTCCCGCGACCAAAGGGAACATTCCTGGGCTACGTGTTAGGCAGCCACATAGCAACAATGCTAACCAGCCCTGTCAATGTGCCGATCACGCAAACGAATGCAATGATGTCCGCTACACCGAACTGAACGATAGAGGCGATTGCCGCGCCGAGGCCAGAGCAGATTAGTGCTGTCAAAACAGCGCGTTTCTGTTTGCTTAGGGGCAACTTACTAAATGTCCACGCCCAAAAACCGCACAGACCGAGTAGACCAGCAATTCCCCACACGAGCTGTACGATCGCATGCGGTGCCGGAAGCATTGTGAGCCCTACAAAGGCGAAGGTCGCCGCCCATGGCGCAAGAAAAATTGTGACCATACCGCCGATAGTGCCGACAAACACCTTCGTTAGACGCCGATTGGTGATGATTTCCATAAGCTGCCTAACTCAATTTAGGGAACACCACGTCTGCATAATTTCACCACTAACAAAACCACAAAAAGCAGCAGCATTTTTTTCAAGTTGCGTGCTCAACACTTTGTGAGGCTTACGACATAGCCGCAACCATTGGTTCGCCTTTGCAGCCATTTTCTGCCTGAACTCCGCGCCAGTATTTGTACTATACAAGTACTAAAAATACTGCTCGTGTTAAACGTCCAAATTCCTCACCAGCAACGCATTCGTTTCAATGAACGCACGCCGTGGCTCAACATCGTCACCCATAAGCGTCTGGAAAGTTTCATCCGCACTGATGGCATCCTCAATTTGTACGCGATGCAGAATGCGCACCTTCGGATCCATGGTCGTTTCCCATAGTTGTTCCGGATTCATCTCGCCCAGACCTTTGTAGCGCTGAACATACATGCCATCTTTTGCTTGGCCGATAAGCCAATCGAGTGCTTCGCCAAAATTCTTTACGGCGAGGCTCTTTTCGCCGCGCTTGATGTCGGCGCCTTCGCGAATCAATCCGTTCAGGGTCAGTGCCGTTTTTACGATCTGCTCGTAATCACCGGTTTCGATGAAGGTGTTGTCGATGACGGTTTCGCGGGTGTTGCCGTGCAGCGTTTTCACGCAGCGCAGGCGATACGCGTCGTGTACTTCGTCTTGCTCGACTTTGATAGTCACCGTTGATGCGCCGACGGCGTCGGAAAGCCATACCGCTGCCTTGGATGCGGACTCGGCATTGGTGAGGTCGATGCGCGGGCAATTCAACATACCGCGCAATACTTCGGGATCAAAAATTCTCGACAGGCGATCGATGATGGCGTCGGTCATTAAATAATCGTGGGCGATATTGCCGAGCGCGTCGCCGACAATCAAGGCGGCACCGCCACCGGGATTCAACACGGCATCAGTGAGCGCTTTTTTTAGTTGCGCGGATTTTAGTTCGAGCTCATCTTTGATGTAGCGCTCTTCCTTGCCCATCTTGATTTTATAGAGTGGTGGCTGTGCGATATAGATGTAGCCGTTTTCAACGAGCTGCGTCATCTGCCGATAAAAGAAGGTGAGCAACAGCGTGCGAATGTGCGCGCCGTCAACGTCGGCATCGGTCATGATGATGATACGGTGGTAGCGCAATTTATCGTGATTGAAATCGTCTTTGCCTATACCGGCCCCGAGTGCCGTAATGAGCGTGGCGATTTGTTCGGATGAAATGACTTTATCGATGCGCGCTTTTTCTACGTTCAGCACTTTGCCGCGCAGCGGCAGGATCGCCTGGAATTTGCGGTCGCGCCCTTGCTTGGCCGAGCCGCCGGCAGAATCACCCTCAACGATGTAGATTTCACAAAGTGCGGGGTCTTTTTCCTGGCAATCGGCCAGCTTGCCTGGCAAGCCCACACCATCGAGCACACCTTTGCGACGCGTGAGTTCGCGGGCCTTGCGTGCGGCTTCGCGCGCGCGCGCGGCATCGACAATTTTTCCGCAAATGCTTTTTGCATCTGCGGGGTTTTCAAGTAAATACTCTGCGAGTTTTGTCGCAACAACTTCCTGCACGACCGGTTGCACTTCGGACGACACAAGCTTGTCTTTGGTCTGGGACGAAAATTTTGGATCTGGAACCTTGACGGATAGCACGCAGGTCAGACCCTCGCGCAAATCGTCTCCGGTCGTTTCAACTTTAGCTTTTTTGGCAAAGTCGTTTTCTTCTATGAACTTGTTGATTACACGCGTCATCGCCGTGCGCAATCCGGTCAAGTGAGTACCACCATCGCGCTGGGGAATATTGTTCGTAAAGCACTGGACAGATTCACCATAGCTGTCATTCCATTGCATCGAGACTTCGACGGTCATGCCCTCTTTTTCACCGATAGCGTAGAAAATACGCGGATGCAAAACTGCTTTTGAACGGTTCATGTACTCCACAAAACCTTTTACGCCGCCCACATAGGCGAAGTTCTCGCTCTTGCCATTGCGCTGGTCGATCAACTCAATTTTCACCCCGCTATTCAGAAACGAAAGTTCGCGCAGGCGCTTGGCCAGAATTTCATAATGAAACTCGATGTGCGTGAATGTTTCTTTGGACGCCATGAAATGTACTTCGGTACCGCGCTTTTCGGTGGTGCCGGTAACTGCGAGCGGCGCGACACGATCACCGTGACGAAACTCCATCTGGTGCACTTTGCCGTCACGCCAGATACGAAGTTTCAGCCATTCGGACAGCGCATTCACAACCGATACACCTACGCCATGCAAACCGCCGGAAACTTTGTAAGAATTCGCATCAAATTTTCCACCCGCATGCAATTCCGTCATGACAATTTCTGCGGCGGAACGTTTGAACTCGTCGTCTTCCTTGATGCCGGTTGGAATACCGCGACCGTTATCGGTGACGGAAATGGAGTTGTCGGTGTGAATAGTGATTTTGATATCGTCGCAATATTTGGCGAGCGCTTCATCGATCGCGTTGTCGACGACTTCGAACACCATGTGATGCAAGCCCGATCCATCGGAGGTATCGCCGATGTACATGCCTGGGCGTTTGCGGACTGCTTCCAACCCTTTCAGAATTTTGATTGAGTCTGAATCGTATGCGTTGGGGTCTCTCGGTTTCGGGTCGGACATTTAGTTCCTGTAGCTTATTTTCTGTAAAAAGTGCGCAAGAGTAATGTTGCTCGTTGCGCTTCGCTTTTGATCTTTATTGAATTGCTTTCTAGATCCGCATCGGCATCACGACGTATTTGAAATCTTCTCCGCCGGGCTGCGTGATCAATGCGCTGGACATGTTTGCTTCACCCAGGGAAATCAACACGTTTTCGTTGTGCAGATGATTCAATACATCCAGCAGATAAGCGATATTGAAAGCGATATCCATTGCGTCTCTGCTGTACTCGATCGGCAGATTTTCTTCGGCTTCTTCGTTTTCGTTATTGCTGCAAATGATCGATAGCGAGTCTTTGGTGAACACCAGCCTGACACCACGAATTTTGTCGTTCGATAAAATCGATGCGCGTTGCAATGCGCCCAGCAGTTCGACGCGATTGAGTGTGAGGTGATTGGTATAGCCTGTTGGTATTACCTTGGTGTAATCCGGAAATTTTCCTTCGACTATTTTGCTGACAATCTCAATACCGGCAAACGTGAATTTCACCTGGTTTTGATGCATCTTCAAATGAATGGGGTCGTCGCTTTCATCGAGCAGCTTTATTAGTTCCAGCACTGTTTTCCGCGGCAATATTGCTTCGATCTTGCCTACCGGCTCGGGCAATTTATAGCTGGCCATGGAAAGTCGATGCCCATCGGTTGCGACCAGGCGCAAGGTATTGCCATCGGTTGAAAGCAGCACACCATTCAAGTAGTAGCGGATGTCCTGAACGGCCATCGCAAATTGCACCAAACCCAATACCCGTTTGAATTCTTTTTGCGGGAGATTGAATTCTGTTGCTGCGTCTTTGGCTTCTGCAATCTTCGGGAAATCCGCTGCTGCCAGTGTTTGTAGCGCAAACCGGCTCTTGCCTGCTTTTACGGTTAGTCTGCTTTCCTTGGTTTCCAGCGATGTGTCTGCATCCGGAGTTAACGCGCGCAAAATATCCTGCAATTTTTTTGCGCCAACGGTCAGGCTACCGGGCTTATGTGCTGTTTCAAGTTTCGCTGTCGCCTTGATCTGTACTTCGAGATCGGTAGCGAGGAAGTTGACGTTGTGATCCGTCACTTCGATGAGCACATTTGAAAGGATGGGAAGGGTGTGGCGACGCTCCACAATTCCGGTGACAAACTGAAGCGGTCCAAGCAAAGTGCTGTTCTTAGCTTTTATTGTAAACATAATAAATAAACCTAGTAGTAATAGATAAGGGCGGCGGCGTTGGGTGTGAAACCTGTTTATTCGTTTCTAATTCAGCTACTTAATACACCGGTAATCATCAGTACAAAAGCAAGATTCGCTGTGGGGGGATGTGGATAAAATCAGAAAAAAGCCAGGAATAGAAAATATTCCTAACTTATCCACATTTCATCCTTGAGTAATTTGGGCAGTTTATGTTCAGTTATCCAATTAATTGTTACGACTACTCTTAACCGCGCAAAATTTGCATAAGGAGCGAATGATCACGAGCGATCATCTGATCCGCCTCAACGAGCTCGCGCACTTTGCGGCATGCGTGCAACACGGTTGTATGATCGCGTCCGCCAAAGGCTTCACCGATTTCAGGTAAGGACATCGGCGTCAATTCTTTTGCGAGCGCCATTGCAACCTGCCTGGGGCGGGCCAAAGAACGCACGCGTTTCTTGGAGTACATCTCGGAGACTTTAATTTTGTAGTAATCGGCAACGGTTTTTTGAATGTTGTCGATAGATATCTGTCGATTGAGAACCGCGAGTAGATCCTTTAAAGCTTCTTTGGCAGCTTGCACTGAGATAGGTACATTATTGAACCGGGTATAGGCCAACACCCGTTTTAATCCACCTTCCAGTTCGCGCACATTGGAACGAATATGTTTGGCGATGAAAAAAGCAACTTCTTCATCCAGCGGAATACCTTCGCTCTCCGCTTTCTTGATGAGAATCGCAACACGCATTTCAAGTTCAGGCGGCTCGACGGATACGGTAAGACCCCAGCCGAAGCGTGAGATGAGACGATCATCAATATTTGCAATTTCTTTCGGAAACCGGTCGCTGGTAATGACGACTTGTTTACCGCCTTCAATCAATGCGTTGAACGCGTAGAAAAACTCTTCCTGCGTGCGTGACTTGCCACCGAAGAACTGGATATCATCAATGAGCAGCAAATCAAGTGTGTGATAGGAACGCTTAAATGCATCGAAAGCTTTGTGCTGATATGCCTGCACAACATCGGTCACAAAACGTTCCGCATGGATGTAGCGAATATTGGCGTTGGGGTTTTGTTCAAGCAGCTGGTTACCGATCGCTTGTACCAGATGAGTTTTACCCAGACCAGTCGCACCATACACGAACAAGGGGTTATAGGCTTGGCCAGGATTTTGTCCGACCTGAAAAGCCGCAGCACGTGCTAACTGATTAGCCTTACCGCCGATAAAGCTGGCGAAAGTGAACGCAGGATTGATGCGGTGTCCGGCAGTACGACCGTTTGCAGGCGGGGGCAGATTGGATGTTGTATCCGCAGGTACGGCTAAATTTGTGCCACCAGTAACCCGGGCCGATTGCACGACGATCTCATCATAGGAAATTTCGCTCGTTGCGTGAGTCTCGACCAAGGCTAACTCGATGGAGCAGGGCCTGCCAAAATACTTCTCGCCGGCATGTTCAACACGCGTCAGTAATCTGTCCTTGGCCCATTGCAGCACGAAGCGGTTCGGTGCCAGCAACGTAAAACTGTCACCATCCTGTATGAAGCTGAGTGGTTTGATCCACGTGGTGAATTGATGCTGTGAAAGCTCTTTTTTGAAGTCTTCAACACAGGAAAGCCAAAACGGATGCATGAAAGTAGTGAGCAGTCAGGTGTTGGAAGATATTTTTTTTGCCGCAGGCAATGCCAAAGGCACCAGAGAAACGAACCGGCAGGAACAACCGGCAATACACAAAAACGGAGCCGGCATGGAAGCGACAATTTTACTCTTTCCCCCGTAACTTATCCACAACCCAGCGGGGTCGTCATGCATTACTTATCGGCGAATCAAGACGGGACACGTGTTGTTGATACCGAAGAAAACAAATTGCGCTGACCATCAAAAACCGAACCTAACACCTTGACTAGCAACGCAAAAAACGCGATAATGTCAAGTTCTTCGTGCCCGGTAGGTAGCTTGGCTGGCCGACAAAATCTTAATAGTTCTAATGACTCGAGAATAAACATGAAACGCACGTATCAGCCTTCCGTTGCCCGCCGCAAAAAAACCCATGGCTTTAGAGTTCGCATGAAAACTGTTGGTGGCCGTGGCGTGATTAATGCCCGGCGCGCTAAAGGTCGTGCACGTATCGCCGTTTAAGCGCCGCCAGTTGCCACACCTCGCCGGCGCCGAGCCACCAAAGCCGACGCAAGTGATACATCCCGCGTTGATTGAAATTTGCGGACCTGTTCAACACAAGCGCTTTGGCCGTCAGCATCGCTTGATCAAGCACCAGGTTGAACGGTTGCTTCGTGCGGGCGCACGACTATCCAGGGCTGATTTCATTGTCAAACTTGGTGAGAATCAGGTTGGTCGAGGGCGCATTGCGATTGCTGTGCCAAAGCGGATATTGAAATCAGCGGTCGACCGGAATCGGGTGAAGAGGGTGATTCGTGAGGCTTTTCGCCAACACCCGGTACGTGGTTTGCCGGTTGATATGTTGGTGACGCTGCGTAGCGACGTCCAAGTGGAGCCCGGTGGAATTAAAACCCGCAGCCACAAGAGCCAACTGAGGCGAGGTATGCTCACACAATTGTTGGGTGATGTGGCTCGGCGCTTTGGCGTGGCCGCCTGAATACCCTGGCCACATTTATGATTGGATCATCCGAGACATCTATCGCGGCGCGCATCCTGTTGTTTTTTGTGCGCGCATACCAATATGTGCTTAGCCCGTATTTTGGTACGCAATGCAGATTTACGCCCAGTTGTTCTCACTATGCGGTTGATGCGCTAATCAAACACGGTGCAATAAAGGGGGGCTATCTGATGTCACGGCGCCTGCTTCGTTGCCATCCCTGGCATCCCGGTGGATATGATCCAGTTCCTTAGCACATCAAAATAGCGTTGTTCCCAACAGTTTCATTCCCTTTTTATTGACGAGTTTATGGATACGCAACGACTTATTGCGCTGATTGTATTTTCCTTCTCCAGCTTAATGCTCTGGGAGGCGTGGAACAAACATAATCACCCCCCAGCGCCTTCGCAACCTTCGGCGCAAACTCAGGCAGCTACCACACCGCCTAATAATACTGCGGATAAGAGTGTTCCCGGTGTGCCGAGCGCATCGGTTCCATCCGGTGTTGGCGTTCCTGCGGCGGCATCGGGAAACGCAACCCCAGTCGTTGGTGCGCCGAAGACCGCAACCCGTATTGAAGTCAAAACAGATTTGCTTTCAGTTGAGCTGGACACGCAAGGCGCCGACATCCGATCTGTAACCTTGTTGAAACATGCCGCGCATGGCGATATCAGCCACGCGTTCAACTTAATGCAAGACAAGGTGGGCGCATACTTCATCGCACAATCAGGTTTACTGGGGAATGGATTGCCGAATCACACGGCAGTATGGACCGTGGGTCGCGATAAGTTCGAACTGGGCGCTACCGAAAAACTTGATGTCGTATTGACTAACAATGATACGCCAGGCATTACGGTGGTAAAGACATACACCTTTAAGCGCGGCAGTTATGTGATTGATGTTCGGTATGACATCAAGAATGAAAGCGGTACAACAATTTCGCCCAAGGCATATTTCCAGTTTTTGCGGGACGGGAATGCCCCCGAGGGTGAGAGCTCTGGCAACAATCCGTTTACTGGTGTGACAACCTTTACCGGCCCGGCGGTCTATACCGATATAAAGAAGTACCAGAAAATCAGTTTTTCGGATATCGACAAAAACAAACAGGACTTTGTTAAAGATTCCCCGGATGGCTGGATTGCGTTGGTCCAACACTATTTTGTTTCCGCATGGTTGCCGCCGACGGGTGTCAAACGTGAATTTTTCGCACAAAAGGTGTCGGATAAACTCTACTCAGCAGGCGTGATCATTCCCGTAGAAGCGATTGCAGGCGGAATTACCGGGAGTCTTGCAATGGCCTTATATGTCGGCCCGCAGGAGCAGGAGAGCTTAAAGGCATTGGCAACCGGTCTCAACCTGGTGGTGGATTACGGCTGGCTCACCATTCTTGCCAGCCCCATGTTTTTGGTTCTCTCATTCATTAACAACCTTGTCGGCAACTGGGGATGGACGATTGTCCTGTTTACCATTTTGCTGAAATTGGTGTTTTTCCCACTCAATCAAAAAGCAGGGAAGTCGCAGGCGCACATGAAGCTCATGGCGCCGAAAGTCGAAGCCATGAAAGCGCGTTACGGTGACGACAAACTAAAGATGAATCAGGCAATGATGGAGCTCTACAAGACGGAGAAAGTCAATCCGTTGGGCGGTTGCTTGCCGATCGTAATTCAGATTCCGTTTTTCATCGCGCTTTATTGGGTTTTGCTAGGGGCGGTCGAGTTGCGCAATACGCCGTGGATAGGCTGGATCACCGATCTTTCCTCGCCCGATCCGTTCTACATCTTGCCGATCCTGATGGGCGTATCGATGTTCATTCAGACCAAACTGAATCCCGCACCACCGGATCCAGTCCAGGCAAAAGTAATGTTGTATATGCCGCTGGTATTTTCCGCCATGTTTTTCTTTTTTCCGGCTGGCTTGGTGTTGTACTGGACGATGCAAAATATTTTAGGCATAGCTCAGCAGTGGTACATCCTCAGGACCTTTAGCCCCGAAAAGATCAAGGCAAGTACAAAAAAATAGAATCTAAGACTAGATGGTTGAGAACCGAAAAAGCCGGTGACAGAGTCAGCGGCTTTTTTATTCGTGGCGTGATACATTCGCCGCTGATGAATTCAAACGTTCCACGTGGAACAACACTGCCATCGCTCGGCCACACAACCTGATGAATTCACTGTCAACCTCCAAGAACCTGATTGCCGCAATTGCCACCGCACCCGGGCGCGGTGGCATTGGTGTTGTACGGGTGTCGGGTCGTGGCGTGAAAACGCTGACACTCGCGCTCGCCGGGCGGACGCTCAAACCAAGGCAGGCCACACTCACCAGTTTTCTTGACGGCGCCGGAATCGCGATCGACCAAGGCATCGCGCTATTTTTTCCGGCACCTTATTCATATACGGGCGAAGATGTTCTGGAGCTGCAAGGGCATGGCGGTCCTGCTGTGATGCAGCGTCTGCTACGTCGTTGCCTGGAACTGGGCTGCAGCATTGCCCGGCCGGGTGAGTTTACCGAGCGCGCATTTTTGAATGACAAGCTCGACCTCGCGCAGGCTGAAAGCGTCGCCGATCTGATAGACGCCAGCTCCGAGGAGGCGGCCAAGTCCGCCGCCCGAATATTGACGGGGGAATTTTCCGCATGTGTACATGAGTTGAACAGGCGATTGACGGATTTGCGCATGCATGTTGAAGCATGCATTGATTTTCCAGAGGAGGAAATTGACCCTGCAGACCGCGCAGCTCAGGAGTCGAAACTCCAGCAAATACAAAACTTACAGGCCGATTTGTGCGGGAAAGCCAAGCAGGGCGCGGTTCTTCGCGATGGTCTCACCGTTGTGTTGATCGGTCGTCCGAACGTCGGAAAATCCAGTCTCCTCAATCGCCTTGCCGGCGAGGAGGTAGCGATTGTGACGCCCATCGCCGGCACGACACGTGATCATGTACGGGCGACAATTCATCTGAATGGCGTGCCCATTCATCTGATCGATACAGCCGGTCTGCGAACCACTGATGACGAGGTAGAAAAAATAGGTATTGCCCGCACATGGGCGACGATTGAAACAGCCGGTGCAGCGCTTCTTATCACCGAGGCAGGAGAAATGGCGGGTATCAAGGAAGCGGAGATATTGAATCGACTGCCTGGTAGCCTGCCGGTTGTTTCCATATACAACAAAATAGACTTATACGGCCCAGCCATTGTTTCACGTGAAACACGACGAGGCGTTCCACACGAACGCCAAATGGCAATTCAGGTTTCTGCGTTAATGGGTGATGGGATCGATGAATTGCGAAAATGGCTGCTTGACGTCGCCGGCTGGCAGCCCGGAGGTGAGGGCGTGTTTTTGGCGCGGGAACGTCATCTTCAGGCGCTGAATGAAGCAACAACCCATATCGCTACCGCCTCTGCGCTTGAAGGTCAATATGAGCTCTTCGCAGAGGAGTTGCGACTGGCGCAGCGCGCGTTTTCACGCATTACCGGCGAATTCACGTCGGATGATCTCCTGGGAGAAATATTCAGCCGGTTTTGCGTCGGCAAATGACTAGATGTGTTGAAGTTTCCTGCATTGCAGGAGCGTTCATGTTGGCGCGATGAAAATATGCCAGGCAGTTAATCGAGAGCGTTTCGATAGCCATTTGGCGGTCAATAGCATAAAATTCGCCCCCTGTTACTGAAGGTACAAACCTCACACAAACGATGGATTTTCCAAGTAAATTTGATGTAATAGTGATTGGCGGCGGTCATGCGGGCACCGAGGCAGCCCTTGCCAGTGCGCGGTCGGGCGCCAAGACGCTGTTGCTTTCTCATGCCATCGAAACATTAGGGCAAATGTCCTGCAATCCATCTATCGGCGGCATTGGTAAAGGCCATCTCGTCAAAGAGATCGATGCAATGGGCGGGGCGATGGCCATTGCCACTGATGAAGCGGGCATCCAGTTTCGCACGCTCAATGCTAGCAAAGGTCCCGCGGTCAGAGCTACGCGCGCGCAAGCTGATCGCGTACTGTACAGGGCAGCGATTAGAAAGCGCTTGGAGAATCAGCAAAATCTATGGCTTTTCCAGCAGGCGGTAGACGACCTTATTATTGAGGATGCCAACGGAGCTCCAAGAGTGGCAGGGGCAATAACGCAAGTAGGCATTCGCTTTTATACTGAATCAGTTGTGCTCACGACGGGAACGTTTCTGGCGGGCAAGATTCATGTAGGCATGCAAAATTATGCTGCGGGGCGTGCGGGTGACCCACCCTCTCTCACGCTCGCAGCACGTCTGCGCGAGTTGAAACTCCCCGTCGGTCGACTCAAGACTGGTACCCCACCTCGCCTGGACGGTCGCAGCATAGATTTTTCCAAATGCATCGAACAAGCTGGTGACCAGCCCACCCCTGTATTTTCGTATTTGGGTAAACGCGACATGCACCCGCATCAGCTCAGCTGCTGGATAACGCACACCAACGAGAAGACGCACGACGCCATACGCGCAGGTCTGGATCGTTCGCCCATGTTTACCGGCGTGATCGAGGGTGTTGGCCCGCGATACTGCCCATCGATAGAAGACAAGATTCACCGGTTTGCAGACAAAACGAGTCACCAGATATTTCTCGAACCGGAAGGCCTCACAACCAATGAGGTCTATCCCAATGGTATTTCGACCTCATTGCCTTTTGATGTGCAGTTGAATTTTGTGCGATCAATTCCCGGCTTGGAAAACGTGCACGTGGTACGCCCTGGCTACGCGATCGAATACGATTATTTTGATCCGCGGGGACTCAAAGCAACGCTCGAAACCAAGACCATCACCGGTTTGTTTTTCGCCGGCCAAATCAATGGTACGACTGGTTATGAAGAGGCTGCTGCTCAGGGGATGTTATCGGGTATTAACGCTGCGCTCTTGAGCAAAGGCCGTGAGGGTTGGAGCCCGCGTCGCGATGAGGCTTATCTGGGTGTGCTGGTAGATGATTTAATCACCCGTGGCGTTACTGAACCGTACCGCATGTTCACGAGTCGCGCAGAATATCGCCTGCAATTGCGCGAAGACAATGCGGACAATCGTCTGACCGAAATCGGTCGCCGACTTGGGCTGGTGGATGATGTGCGCTGGCAGGTTTACTGCGAAAAACGCGAAGCGATAGAGCGTGAAACCGCGCGATTAAAAGCGACATGGGCGCACCCTGCCAAAATCGCGTCAGCAGATGCAATACGAGTATTGGGACAGGAAATAGAGCGCGAATATTCATTGTTTGACTTATTGCGACGCCCGAATATTTCGCATGCCGATTTGATGTCACTCGGTGTCGGGGAGACGCCGTGTTTATCTGCAGCCGTCACTGAACAAGTCGAAATCGCTGCGAAATACCAAGGCTACATCGACCGCCAACAGCACGAAGTTGAAAACAGTCGCGCACAAGAAGAAACACGGTTGCCACACGATATAGATTATCTCCGCGTGCACGGTCTATCCAAAGAGGTGCAGCTGAAACTGAATCAACACAAACCGGAAACTGTTGGACAGGCCGCGCGTATTCAGGGCATCACGCCGGCAGCAATTTCGCTATTGTTGGTGCATGTGAAGCGCGGATTCGCAGCATCAAGGATCGCCGCCGAACAGCGATCAGCCTGATCACCGTCGACATGAAATCGCGAACATGAACAGCGCAGTACTTTTATCCACTTCTACGCCAAGTGAGTTACTCGAAAGTGGTTTGACGCAAATGGGTTTAGCGCTCGATCAGACCGCTAAACTGAGTTTATTGCGTTATGTAACTTTGCTCGACAAATGGAACAAGGTCTACAACCTGACGGCAATTCGTGAGCAGGAACGCATGATTGGCCTGCATATTCTTGATAGCCTCTCTGTGCTTCAACAAGTTGGTGAGCCGAACAAGATATTGGATGTGGGCACCGGCGGCGGGCTGCCCGGAATACCGCTTGCAATCGCGCTTGCCACCGTGGCGCCCAAGGTACGCATCACCATGCTCGATACGATCACCAAGAAAACCACCTTTGTGCGCCATGTGATAGGCGAGCTGGGACTCGCCAACGCCGACGTGGTAACTGAACGCGTGGAAAAATATCAACCTCCGTACAATTTTGATGTCGTCATTTCGCGCGCATTTGCAGAGCTAAAGGATTTTATCGTCGGCGCTGGACACTTGTGTGCCGATGACGGAAAAATGCTGGCGATGAAAGGCGTGCATCCATTTGATGAAATCGCGCGCATCCCGGCAGGATTCGCTGTTGAGCAAGTGATTCAACTAAATGTTCCGCAGGTCGATGGCCAACGCCATCTTGTTGTTATCAAGAAAAACCAAGAGAAAAAATAAGGCGTTGATGAAGGTTTTTGCTGTTGCAAATCAAAAAGGCGGCGTGGGAAAAACCTCAGTCGCGGTGAATCTTTCTGCCACACTTGCCCACTATGGTCAGCGGGTATTGCTGATCGACCTCGACCCGCAGGGGAATGCGACGACAGGTAGTGGTATCGACAAGAACGGGGTTGAGAAAACCGTATACGGTGTCTTGCTGGGTGACTATGCAGTTGCCGAGGCACGATTGCGAACAGAAAGCGGTTTCGATGTGTTGCCCGCCAATCGCGAACTCGCTGGCGCAGAAATTGAGTTGATTAATATTGAGCAGCGAGAGTTTCGCCTGAAGCAAGCGCTTGCGCTGGTCGAGAACGACTACACGTTTGCGGTGATCGATTGTCCGCCCGCATTAAACATGTTGACCGTGAACGCGTTGACCGCGGCCAACGCCGTGATCATACCCATGCAGTGCGAGTACTACGCACTTGAGGGCTTGAGTGATCTGGTTGGCACACTGCGAAAAGTAAAAGCGAATTTGAATCCAACGATCGAAATTGAAGCGCTAGTGCGAACCATGTACGATCCGCGCTCTTCGCTCACCACGCAAGTCTCCGATGAAATCAAGAATCACTTTGGCGACAAGGTATTCGATACTGTTATTCCACGTAACATCCGGATCGCTGAAGCCCCCTCTTTTGGAAAGCCGGTGATCCTGCATGACCCTGCTTCAAAGGGGGCGCAGGCACACTTCGCTTTCGCCAAGGAGCTGCTTGCGCGTGAAGGCATACCCATTAAGGAAGTCGCATGATCAAACCAAAAGGGTTGGGCCGGGGATTGGACGCACTTCTCGGCGGGGGTAAGCCAGATAGCACCAGAGACGACAGTGTTCTACGGGAGATCGCCATCTCCGATCTCTCGCCCGGCAAATATCAGCCCCGTACTCACATGGACGAAGTCGCGCTGGAAGAATTAGCCGAATCCATCAAAAGCCGCGGCATCGTGCAACCAATCCTGGTACGCGAAACTAAGGCGGGTAAGTTTGAAATTGTGGCAGGTGAACGTCGCTGGCGCGCAGCCCAGATCGCAGGGTTGGCTACCGTGCCTGCGCTCGTGCGGGAGATCGCCGACGAGCATGCGTTGGGCATTGGTCTAATCGAAAATATTCAACGCGAAGATCTTAATGCGATTGAAGAGGCTGCGGGCATCAAAAGGCTGATCGACGAATTCAAATTGACCCACGAAACTGCCGCAAAAGCGGTGGGACGATCCCGCGCAGCGGTAACGAATTTGTTACGCCTGTTGGATCTCGCCAAGCCCGTTCAGGACATGGTGATGAACGCCAAACTGGACATGGGCCATGGACGAGCATTGCTGGCCCTATCCAAGTCCAAACAAGTCGAACTTGCACACCAGATTGTCGCTAAGGCCTTATCTGTTCGTGAAACCGAGCGCATGGTCAAGCATGAACTTGCGCCGCCGAAGAGCAGCAAGACCTTGTTGTCGGTGAGCGCGGATACACGGCACCTCGAAAACGCACTTGCCGAAAAACTGGGTACAAAGGTTGTGGTGAAAGCCGACAAACAAGGACGCGGTAGCCTCACCGTTCATTTTCACAGCCTGGAACAGTTGGACGGCATTCTGGAGCGATCCGGATTGAAGTAGTGACGGGCATTGTTTCTCGCCGACTTTGTGCGGCGCAGCATCGGTGCGAATTCTCCTTGAAGCCGACTCCAAGAATCCGCGCGTAGCTTGACCAGAAAGACAAAAAGCAGTTAAAATCCAAAGGATTGCTTGGCTCCAGACGGATAATAATGTTGCACTTGCGGAACTGGTTAAAGGGCTGGCAAATAGGCGGGCAAATTCGCGCGGTTCTCAAGTATCAAGCAATAGCTACGCTTTCAATAGCGCTGATTGTTGGGGGCATGGGGGGCATGCACTGGGGTGTTTCTGCTTTGCTTGGCGGGCTGATTAGCTTGCTTGGCGGCTTGACGTACGGTGCGATGCTATCTCGAGTAGGCAAAGGTTCTGCGGAAAATGCGCTGATCGGCATGTTACGTGCGGAGTCGGCCAAGATTTTGGTTATTGTTTTATTGCTGTGGCTGGTGTTTTCAAGCTACAACCAGGTTTTTGGTGCCGGGCTCATTGGTACCTTCATCGTTACGACACTGATTTTCTCTCTCGCCATTTTTACCCGCCAGAAATAACCACACATCACCATGGCTTCCGGAACCGAGACCACTGCAACTTCGTATATTACCCACCATCTTTCGTACAACAAGATGGAGATTGCTGGTCTTGGAACGATCCATATCGATACTTTGGTGACGTCGGTTGTATTGGGTCTGATCGCATTTGGATTTATGTGGTGGGTGATTCGTGGTGCAACCTCTGGCGTGCCCAACAAACGCCAGGCGTTTGTAGAGATAGCGCTTGATTTTATTGCCGATCAATCCCGCAACACCTTCGCTCATGGCGACGTCAATAAGTTCGTCGCCCCCCTTGCATTGAGCGTTTTCGTTTTCGTGATCATGATGAACGCCATGGCGTTCATGCCCATCGACATTTTCGGATGGGTGATGGAACATGTATTTCATCAGCATGAATGGCGCGGCGTGCCGACGGCTGACGTTAATACCACTTTTGCGATGGCACTGTCCGTGTGGTTCCTGATGCTTTACTTCAGTGTCGCTGTCAAAGGCCTCGGTGGCTGGATTCATGAGTTGTTCTGCTCACCGTTCGGCTCGAAATTCTGGGCTTGGCCACTTAATTTGCTGTTCAATATCGTCGAATATGTGTCGAAGCCTTTGTCACATTCATTGCGGTTGTTCGGCAATATGTATGCGGGCGAAATTATTTTCCTGCTGCTTGGCATGTGGGCTGCAACCGGCGTGGTAGGTACCATTATGGGTGCCGTACTCGGTGCGGGCTGGTCCATTTTCCACATTCTGATAGTCGGTCTGCAAGCCTATATCTTCATGATGCTCACCATCGTCTACATCAACATGGCACACGAGCATCACTGATTTAACGCCCCGCTTCGCATTACATTTCTAGAATCAAACCATAAACACAGAAAGGACTCAACATGGATAAGCTTCAACTCATCGCCATGGTTCAGGCGTACACCGGAATTGGAATCGGTCTCATCATTGGTCTCGGCGCAGCGGGTGCCTGTATCGGTGTAGGCATCATGTGCTCCAAGTTTCTTGAGGGCGCAGCTCGCCAACCAGAACTCATCCCGCAATTGCAGGGCAAGGTATTTCTGTTACTCGGCCTGATTGACGCATCCTTCATTATCGGCGTGGGTCTCGCAATGTTGTTCGCGTTCGGCAATCCGCTGCTCGCCCAACTCAAGTAGTCTTTGGTCGATAACCCTACTAGGAAACAGTCATGGACTTGAACCTGACGATGCTGGCTCAGGCGATTGCCTTCTTCATATTCTTCTGGTTTTCGAAGAAGTTCGTCTGGCCGCCTTTGATGCGCGCAATTGCGGAGCGGCAAGCCAAGATCGCCGAAGGGTTGAATGCCGCCGAAGCTGGCAAGCGCGCACTTGTTGAGGCTGAGGCCAAGACTGAGTCTGCACTGAAAGATGCACGTGACCGTTCGCAAGCGATGTTCTCCGATGGGGAGCGCCGTGCGAATCAAATCATTGAGCAGGCAAAGCTGACGGCAAAAACCGAAGCTGATCGTATTTTGGCAGCAGCGCAAGAGCAGATACAGTTAGAGCTCAACAAGGCCAAAACTAGCCTGCGCGAGCAAGTCGCCCAATTGGCTGTTGCCGGTGCGGAAAAGATTCTGAAGCGTGAAATCAACGCTGCCGCGCACGCCGACATGTTGACGGAATTGAAGGCGCAACTGTAATGGCAGAGCTCACCACCGTTGCCCGTCCATATGCCGAGGCCGCGTTTCGCGCTAGCGTTGAGGCTAAGGATGTTTCCGGCTACGGCGAAAAGCTGCAATTGTTTGGTGCCGCTGCCGCAACTGGAGAAGCTGCATCTTTGCTCGGCAACCCCAAGGTTTCAGCAAAAGAAAAGGCTGAGCTGCTGTTTTCGGTCGCAGGGGGAAATGTGCCGGATGTGTTGAAAAATCTTGCAAATACACTTATCGAGAACCAGCGCGCAACATTGCTACCGTTTATCAGCGAGCATTTTTCAAGACTACAACGCGAACACGACGGCGTCGTAAAAGCGCTTATCACCAGCGCCTTTGCTCTGAGTGACGCTGATAAAGTCTCACTCATCGATGGCTTGGCCAAAAAATACGGCAAGCACGTTGAAGCAGAAGTAAAGGTTGATGCGTCTCTGATTGGCGGCGCAAGAATTCAGGTGGGCGACGATGTCATTCATGCGTCGGTCCGCGACACGCTAGACAAAATGGCAATTGCATTGGCTCATTAAAAGACGAGTCAAGTATTTGCCGAGTTTTTACGAAAAAGCTGGCGCAGTTAGTTAGCGCCCGTCCACAAAGAAATGAAATTTAAGTATTGGAGTTGACGATGCAAATCAACCCGGCTGAAATCAGTGAACTGATCAAGTCCAAGATTCAAAACCTTCCCGCCGCCGCTGAAAAGCGTTCCGAGGGATCTGTCATCTCGGTGACAGACGGTATTTGCCGCGTACACGGTCTGGCTGACGTGATGCAGGGCGAGATGCTGGAGTTTCCGAACAACACCTTTGGTCTTGCGTTGAATCTTGAACGCGATTCCGTCGGCTCGGTGATTCTTGGTGACTACCAACACATCAAAGAAGGCGACATTGTGAAATGCACGGGCCGCATTCTCGAAGTGCCAGTTGGCCCCGAGCTGCTTGGTCGCGTCGTCAATTCGCTCGGCGCACCTATTGATGGCAAGGGCCCGATCAACGCCAAGATGACCGACGTTATCGAAAAGGTTGCACCGGGCGTGATTGCACGCAAATCGGTGGATCAACCAGTTCAGACTGGCTTGAAGGCAATCGACGCAATGGTGCCAATTGGTCGAGGCCAGCGAGAGTTGATTATTGGTGATCGCCAAACGGGCAAAACGGCGGTAGCGGTTGACACCATCATCAACCAGAAGGGCAAAGATATTTATTGCGTCTACGTCGCTATTGGTCAGAAAGCTTCCACTGTTGCGAACGTGGTTCGTAAACTCGAAGAAACCGGCGCATTGGCATACACCATCGTCGTTGCTTCGACGGCTTCCGAATCGGCTGCGATGCAATACATCTCCGCCTACTCCGGCTGCACGATGGGCGAATACTTCCGCGACCGCGGTCAGGATGCCTTGATCATTTATGACGACCTCTCCAAGCAAGCCGTTGCTTACCGTCAGGTGTCGCTACTATTGCGCCGCCCACCAGGTCGCGAAGCTTATCCAGGCGATGTGTTCTATCTGCACTCCCGTTTGCTTGAGCGCGCAGCGCGTGTGAATGCCGACTACGTTGAAAAATTTACCAACGGCGCAGTAAAAGGCAAGACAGGCTCATTGACGGCGCTGCCGATAATCGAGACCCAGGCTGGTGACGTGTCCGCATTCGTGCCGACCAACGTGATCTCGATCACTGACGGCCAGATTTTTCTGGAAACCGATTTGTTCAACGCCGGTATCCGTCCTGCAATCAATGCCGGTATCTCGGTGTCGCGCGTAGGCGGTGCAGCACAGACCAAGATCATGAAACGTAAAGACACCGGGGCCGGCGTGCGTTTGGCGCTCGCCCAGTATCGTGAATTGGCAGCCTTTGCTCAGTTTGCATCAGATCTTGATGAAGCGACCCGCAAGCAGCTCGAGCGCGGCAAGATGGTGACTGAATTGATGAAGCAGCCGCAGTATCGTCCGATGGAAGTTTGGGAGATGGCGTTGATTCTTTTCGCTGCCAACAATAACTATATGGATGATGTCGAGATCAAGAAAGTGGCCTCGTTCGAAAAGAGCCTGCGTGACTTCATGAGCACCAAATATGCAGCATTGGTCGCATCGTTCGAGAAAGCCAACAACCTTTCCACCGATGACGAAAAAGCGCTGCACGCCGCGATCGCTGACTTCAAGAAAACTGGCTCGTACTAAGCTTCAGGATTAAACGATGGCAGGTTCAAAAGAAATACGAAGCAAGATCAAGAGCGTAGAGAATACGCGCAAGATCACCAAGGCCATGGAAATGGTGGCTGCATCCAAAATGCGCAAAGCGCAGGAACGGATGCGTGCCGCCCGTCCTTATGGCGAAAAAATCCGCAGTGTCGCGGCGAATCTGTCACACGCCAATCCAGACTATAAGCACGCCTTCCTGCAGAAGCGCGCCGAAATCAAGAATGTCGGTGTCATCTTGGTCACGTCTGACAAAGGTCTTTGCGGTGGCCTCAATACCAATGCAATGCGCTTGATGGTCAACAAGATCAAGGAATGGGAAGCTGCGGGCGCCAAGGTTCAGTCAACAGCGATTGGTAATAAGGGTTTTGGTTTCCTCCAGCGTTATGGTATTCCCGTTGTGTCACACATCATCGGTCTGGGTGACAAGCCGCATCTGGAAAAAATGATCGGTCCGATCAAGATTCAGCTCGATCAATTCGCCGAAGGCAAAATCGACGCGCTGCATATCTGCTATACCCGATTCATCAATACGATGAAACAGGAAACCGTGTGCGAGCAATTGCTGCCGCTGACCGGTGAAAAGCTTGGCGCCCCCGATGCATCATGGGACTACCTCTATGAGCCGGACGCAAAAGTGGTGCTCGACGAGTTGTTGGTGCGCTACATCGAAGCGGTTGTGTATCAAGCCGTCGCAGAGAACATTGCATCCGAGCAATCAGCGCGCATGGTTGCCATGAAGTCCGCCTCAGACAATGCCAAGAAAGTCATTGGCGACCTGAAGCTCAGCTACAACAAAGCGCGTCAGGCCGCGATCACGAAAGAGCTTTCTGAAATCGTCGGTGGCGCAGCAGCCGTCTAATCCAGTCAAACAGAATTCGCAATATTCAGTTGGAGTCAAAAATGAGTGTCGGACAAGTCGTTCAGTGTATTGGTGCGGTGGTGGATATCCAGTTTCCGCGCAACGATATGCCCCGCGTATACGAGGCGCTGTTGCTGGAAGATTCCGGCGAAAAATCGTTTGCCGAAAAAGGCCTGACGTTTGAAGTCGAGCAACAACTTGGTGACGGTGTGGTGCGTTGCATCGCCATGGGCTCGTCCGACGGCCTGCGCCGTGGGATGAAAGTCTCCAGCACTGGTGCACCAATTTCAGTGCCGGTCGGTAACGGAACACTCGGTCGCATTATGGATGTGCTTGGCCGCCCAATCGACGAGCAAGGCCCGATCAAGTCAGAAGAGCGTCGCGCAATTCATCAGGCGGCACCAAAGTTCGACGAACTCTCGCCCTCGGTTGAACTGCTCGAAACGGGCATTAAAGTTATCGACTTGATTTGCCCGTTTGCAAAAGGCGGCAAAGTTGGCCTGTTCGGCGGCGCGGGTGTAGGCAAAACCGTGAACATGCTGGAACTTATCAATAACATCGCCAAAGAGCACTCGGGTCTTTCCGTGTTCGCTGGCGTGGGTGAACGCACTCGCGAAGGTAACGATTTCTATCACGAGATGACAGACGCCGGCGTTATCAACAAAGACGACCTCAGCCAATCCAAGGTGGCCATGGTGTTCGGTCAGATGAACGAGCCACCAGGCAACCGTCTGCGTGTGGCGTTGTCTGGTTTGACGATGGCCGAGCGTTTCCGCGACGAAGGCCGCGACATTCTGTTCTTCGTTGACAATATTTATCGCTACACTTTGGCAGGTACTGAAGTGTCCGCACTCTTGGGTCGTATGCCTTCCGCGGTGGGCTACCAGCCAACACTGGCCGAAGAGATGGGCGTGCTGCAAGAGCGCATCACCTCAACAAAAACCGGCTCGATCACCTCGATTCAAGCGGTGTACGTTCCGGCCGATGACTTGACCGATCCTTCGCCTGCAACGACATTTGCTCACCTGGATGCAACAGTTGTGTTGTCGCGCGATATTGCCTCGCTCGGTATTTACCCCGCTGTGGATCCGCTGGACTCCACCTCGCGTCAGGTCGATCCGAACGTGATCGGCGAAGAGCACTATGCTGTTACCCGCGGTGTGCAAGCAACGCTACAGCGCTACAAAGAATTGCGTGACATCATTGCGATTCTGGGCATGGACGAACTCTCCCCTGAAGACAAGCTCGCCGTGTCACGCGCGCGTAAAATTCAGCGCTTCCTGTCGCAACCGTTCCACGTGGCCGAGGTGTTCACTGGTTCCCCAGGCAAATACGTTTCGCTCAAGGAAACCATCCGCGGCTTCAAGATGATTGTCGACGGTGAATGCGATGCACTACCGGAACAAGCGTTCTACATGGTAGGCGGCATAGATGAGGCGTTCGAAAAAGCCAAGACAATGCAGTAACCGACAACACGACAATGGCCCACACACTTCAAGTAAATATCGTTTCCGCCGAGCACGCGATCTTTTCGGGCGAGGCGGAAATGGTGATCGCCCCAGGCGAAGCTGGCGAACTCGGCATCTTGCCGCAGCATGCGCCGTTGCTCACACGCATCAAGCCGGGCACCGTCAAAGTGAAGCTTGTCGGCAAAGACGAGGAAGAAGTTATCTACGTTTCTGGTGGCATTCTGGAAGTCCAGCCAAAGGCTGTGACTATTCTCGCCGACACCTCGATCCGCGCTCACGATCTTGACGAAGCTAGGGTTTTAGCAGCCAAACAAGCTGCGGAGGAAGCGCTTGCTAACCGCGCAACCGGCCAAGATAGGGCACTTGTGGTTGCCGAACTGGCCCAATTGGCAGCACAGTTACAGTCAATACAAAAATTACGCAAAAGATAAGAAGATCGGTTATAATCTTCCTACCGTAACGGTTTAGAGGCGCAACACATAACAGGCAGCGGATTACTCCCCGCTGCCTTTTTTTTCGTCCAACGCATTTTCGCCGCAATATTTTTTCCTTTGCGCCCTTTGCGTTTCCCAAAGCGGCCAGTTGCCCTGCGTGTGCGTGTGCGCGGCGAATCTCACGGTTACTAGCATCGGTGTGGGCGCTAACCCCACAAGCACAATATCTTTGGCAGATATTGGATAATGAGGTCATGAACGAACCGATAAAAAAGAAACCGCGCGTCGACATTTCCATCGTCATTCTTGCTGCAGGCCAAGGCAAGCGAATGAAGTCCGCACTCCCAAAAGTTCTGCAGCCAATCGCGGGCAAGCCGATGCTCGCACACGTGCTCTGCGCCGCGCGCGCGCTCCACCCGCAAAAAATCTGCGTAGTCTACGGTCACGGTGGTGATCAGGTACGCTCAACACTTGTCGATGCTGATCTCGCATGGGCAAAGCAGGAGCCACAACTCGGTACCGGCCACGCGGTACAGCAAGCGCTGCCGCTGCTGCCGACCCACGGTATCACCTTGATTCTGTATGGCGATGTGCCACTGATACGCGCGGAAACTCTCCATGCGTTGGTTGAAGTGGCTCAACAAGAAAAGCTCGCCTGGCTGACTATGCAGGTTGCCAATCCGCAAGGCTTGGGGCGCATTCTCCGAGGCAAGGACGGTAAGGTCCGCGCAATCGTTGAAGAAAAAGATGCGAACGCAACTGAAAAAAATATTGCCGAAATCAACACCGGTTTTTTGGCCTGCCCCACTGCATTGCTCGCCAAATGGTTACCCACCTTGGGCAATAACAACGCGCAAAGCGAATACTATCTCACCGATATTCTTGCGATGGCGGTTAAAGAGGGGCTCAGCGTCGAAACACTTTCCCCTAAGGACGAGTGGGAGGTCGCTGGCATCAACAGCAAAGACCAATTGGCCACACTGGAACGCATCTACCAACTGGAAACCGCCAAACGCCTCATGGTTGAAGGTGTCACGCTGGCCGATCCGGCGCGAATCGATGTGCGCGGCGAGATCGTGTGTGGAGACGGGAAAAATAACGATGTTTTTATCGACGTGAATTGCATATTCGAAGGCAAGGTAACACTTGGCGCGAATGTAAAAATCGGCGCGAACTGCATTTTGCGCAACTGCACGCTCGGCGCCAATACCGAAGTACTGCCATTCTCATTTATCGACGATGCGACCATCGGCAACAACGCCCGCATTGGCCCATACGCCCGCCTGCGCCCGGGTACATCGCTGGCAGACGACGTGCACATCGGCAATTTTGTCGAAATCAAGGCGAGCGAATTTGGCGCTGGTTCCAAAGCAAACCACCTCACCTATATCGGCGACACAACTGTCGGCAAGAACGTGAACATCGGCGCCGGTACCATCACATGTAACTACGACGGTGCCCACAAGCACCGTACCGTGATTGAAGACAACGTGCACATCGGTTCCGACGTGCAATTGGTGGCGCCGGTCACGATCGGCAAAGGTGCGGATATTGGCGCGGGAACCACCGTGTGGAAAGATGTCCCGCCAGGGGGTCTCACGCTGAATGACAAAACCCAGGTGAACAAACCAGGCTGGAAACGCCCCACCAAGAAAAAGTAGGGATCGGATCGCGTCACTTTTCTTGCATAATTCTGGTCTAGTCTGACGGCTATTGATAGTCAACGCTGCGGACGTTTTGGAGAAACCACATGTGCGGTATTGTCGGTGCAATTTCTAATCGCAACATCGTTCCCATTCTTACCGAGGGCCTGAAGCGCCTCGAATATCGCGGCTATGACTCTGCCGGCATCGCCGTACTTAATGCGGGCAATGACGCAATTAGTCGCGTGCGTCGCGTTGGTCGTGTCGCCGAAATGGAAGCGGGCATTGCCGCCGAAAATCTCACCGGCATTTTGGGCATTGGCCACACCCGCTGGGCCACGCACGGCGGTGTTACTGAGCCAAACGCACACCCGCATGTGTCCAACGACGAAATCGCTGTTGTGCACAACGGTATTATCGAAAATCACGAAGCGCAGCGCGAGCGTCTAAAGGCGCTTGGCTATACCTTTGAATCGCAAACCGATACCGAAGTCATCGCCCACCTCATCCATCACTATTTCAAATCGACGAAGAATTTATTCGCGGCCACGCAAGCCGCAGCGCGGGATTTGCACGGTGCTTACGCAATTGGTGTCGTCGCCGTTGGCGCGCCGGATGTGATGATTTGCGCGCGTGTCGGTTGTCCATTGCTGATTGGTGTGGGTGACGCCGATAAACATGAAAATTTTATCGCCTCCGATGTCTCTGCCATTCTTCCAGTAACTCGCCGTGTGATGTATCTCGAAGAAGGCGATGTCGCCGAGCTCAGCCGCAAGGGCATCAACGTAGTGGATCGCGAAGGCAACAAAGTGGAGCGCGGCGTTCACACTTCAGACCTGTCGGCTGACGAATCGGAATTGGGCCCTTATCGCCACTTCATGCAAAAAGAAATCCACGAGCAGCCGCGCGCGATTTCCGACACGCTCGAAGCGCTGCTTGCCGTCGGTGTAAAAAGCGCTTTGTTTGGCGAAGGCGCCAAAGAAATTTTCAAGGAAACCGAAGCTGTCCTCATCCTCGCTTCCGGCACCAGTTCTTACGCCAGCATGGTCGGCAAGCAATGGATCGAAACCATCGCGCGCATTCCCTGCAATGTCGAGTTGGGCCACGAATACCGCTACCGCGATTCGATCCCGAATCCGAAACAACTCATCGTCACCATTTCCCAGTCCGGCGAAACGCTGGACACCATGGAAGCCCTGAAGCGCGCCAAAGAACTCGGCCACACCAATACCCTCTCGATCTGCAACGTTCGCGAGAGCGCCATTCCTCGCGCGTCCAAGCTGGTGTTTTACACGCGCGCCGGCAAGGAAATCGGCGTCGCTTCCACCAAGGCCTTTACCACGCAGTTGATCGCGCTGTTCACCCTGGCGCTTACACTCGCAAAGACGCACGGACGCCTCAGCGCAAAGCAGGAAGCCGACTACCTCGAACAGTTGCGCTATGTACCCGGCAGCGTGCAACACGCGTTGAATCTCGAACCGCAGATTCAGGCGTGGGCGCAAATGTTTGCCGAAAAACATCACGCCCTGTTTCTCGGCCGCGGCCTCCACTACCCCATCGCACTCGAAGGTGCGCTAAAGCTCAAAGAGATTTCTTACATTCACGCCGAAGCCTACCCTGCCGGCGAATTGAAACACGGCCCGCTCGCACTCGTGGATGCCGAAATGCCCGTGGTGGTCATCGCACCCAACGACGCGATTCTGGAAAAAGTGAAATCGAACATGCAGGAAGTGCGCGCACGCGGCGGCGAGCTATTCGTCTTCACCGATCTCGACAGCAACTTCAC
>JANYFH010000138.1 GCA_025362705.1 Betaproteobacteria bacterium | reverse complement strand
TTGTAGTCACCCAATAGCGCGACATCGCCGTATTCGGCAATCGTGTTTTGCATATACTTCTGCAACGCGGCGAGCCACTGCAATTTGTACTGGTATTTTTCCGATTCGACGGTCTGTCCGTTCGGAACGTAGGCCGAGACGACACGCACACCTTCAATGGTGGCCGCAATCACGCGCTTCTGGTGATCCTCATGCCCGGTCATGTCGCGGCTCACATCCTCGGGACGCGAACGGGAAATGATGGCCACGCCGTTGTAGGTTTTTTGTCCATTGAATACGGCGTGGTAGCCGATGTCGTCAAACGCCGCGAGTGGAAACTTGGCGTCCTCCATCTTTAACTCTTGCAGACACAAGGCATCCGGTTGATGGGTTTTCAACCATTCGATCACGTGCGGCAAACGCACGTTGAGCGAATTGACGTTCCAGGCGGCGAGTTTCAAGCGGTAGCCGGCTTATTTGGCCGGATCGGCGGGCACAGCCTTTGGGCCAGCTTTGGCAGCGCTCTGTCGCAGATTCGGATTGAAGCGTGGATAACCAGCGGCATTCAGTGCAGCATTCCAGCCATCCTCTTCAAAGCCTTGCAGACTGTTCGAGCCGATCACGATGGTGGGTACCTGCAATGCGCCCGCCAGAGCTTTCAGGGCGGTGGCAGCGGCAACGTCGGACTCCGGGTTTTTTTCGGTAAACGGAATGCCGCGTTTGGCCAGCAACGCCTTGGCGCTGGCGCACGCATCGCCACAGCTATTGGCGTACAGCGTAACCGGATTATTCTTCATCGCGATAGACACACCATACGGAATGGCTTCCTGTTCGACCACGCTGTCCTGCAGCTTCTTGGTCTGGATGGACTTCACCTCGATCGGTGGTGGCAGCGTATCGCCGTAATGCACCTTGCCATCCTTATCGACCCAACGAAAAATTTCCTGCGCGCTCGCCGCCGTTGCGAGCATCAACGACAACGCAAGCATTCCGCCAATCAGAGTGGGTGTAATGCGTTTCGTCAGGCTGGTTTTCATATGGCTTCCTCCATCATTGAGGCAGATAATTTCATCCCATTATGCCGCAACAGCGCATCTATCTCAGGTGTTCGTCCGCGGAATGCGGTGAATGATTCCAGCGCTGGGCGGCTGCCGCCGCGTCCCAACACTTCACGGCGAAAGCGCGCGCCTGTTTCAGGGTTAAGGACACCCGTTTCCTCGAACGCCGCATAGGCATCCGCAGATAACACTTCCGCCCATTTGTAGCTGTAATAGCCGGCCGCGTAACCGCCGCCAAAAATATGGCCGAAGGCGTGTGTCGAACGATTGAAGTCGGGATAGGCCATCACTGCCACTTGTTGGCGAACGTGATTTGTGACGGCGAGCAGATCATCTTTACCAGCGTCGAAGCCGGCATGCAGCCGCATGTCGAGCAGGGCGAATTCAAGTTGGCGCACGAACTGCATTCCTGACTGAAAGTTCTTCGCCGCGATCATTTTGTCGAATAACTCTCTGGGCAACGTGGTACCGCTCTCGACATGCCGGGTCATGTGCGTCAGCACTTCCCATTCCCAGCAGAAATTTTCCATGATCTGGCTCGGCAGCTCCACTGCGTCCCATTCCACGCCATTGATACCAGAGACAGAAATTTCATCGACTTCGGTCAACAGTTGATGCAAACCGTGGCCGAATTCATGGAACAGCGTGATGACCTCATCGTGCGTAAAGAGGGCGGGTTTATCTGCCACCGGAGCTGAGAAATTGCAGTTGAGATAAGCCACGGGATGCTGAATGCCGCCAGGACCATCATGTTTGCGGCGACGGTTGATGGCGGCGTCCATCCAAGCCCCGCCGCGCTTGCCTTCGCGGGCGTATAGATCAAGATAAAACTGTCCGACCAGGTTACCCGTCTTGTCGACGAGATCGAAAAAGCGCACGTCTTTGTGCCATGTTTCTGCTTGCGACGGTTTCGCAATTAGTCCGTAGAGCGAATCGATGACGCGAAACAAGCCAGCCAGCACTTGTGCCTCCGGAAAATACTGCTTTACCTCATTGTCCGAAAATGCATAACGCTGCTCGCGCAATTTTTCCGAAACATAAGGCACGTCCCACGCCGCGACTTGGGCCATATTGAGTTCGCGCTGGGCAAAGACTAGAAGTTCCTGCCAATCGCGTTCGGCGAACGGCCTGGCTTTTTTTACCATGTTCTCGATGAAAGCAAGAACCTCTGCCGGGGAGTCGGCCATCTTGGTGGCCAGCGAAACCTGGGCGTAGTTCTGGTAGCCCAGAAGTGTCGCTGTTTCTGTTCGCAGCTGCAGGATCCGTGTGATTACATCGCTGTTATCGAATTTCTGGTCGGCACCAAGTTCAGATGCGCGTGTAACGAAGGTGCGATAGAGGCGCTCGCGTAACGGTCGAAAGGCGACGTACTGCATCACCGGCCCGTAGCAGGGCTGATGCAAGGTGAGCTTCCAGCCAGGCTTGCCGTCTTTCGCGGCCGCCGCACGCGCGACCGTCTTCACGTCAGTTGGCAAGCCGATGAGTTCAGCTTCATTTTCGACAACATGCGCAAATGTATTGGTGGCGTCGAGCAGGTTGTCGCTGAAGGTTGCCATCAAGGTCGAGAGTTCTTCCCTGACCGCTTTGAAACGCACCTTTTTGTCGGCAGGCAACTCTGCGCCGCCCAATTGATAATCGCGCAATTCATTGTCTATAACCTTATTCTGCGCGGCATTCAGGGCAAAAGTGGCTGAAGAAGCGCGTATTTGCTTGTACTTTGCATACAGACGCTCATCCTGCGAGAGGGAAGTCCAGAATGCAGTTACTGTGGGAAGCATGCCGTTGTAGGCTGCGCGCAATTCAGGCG
>JANYFH010000073.1 GCA_025362705.1 Betaproteobacteria bacterium | reverse complement strand
TCGGCGGTGTGGATCGTGATTGAAGGCATCACTCGCTTGATCACGCCGGAGCCTGTAAATATTGGCACCACGCTCATCATTGCGACTGTCGGCCTGCTGATCAACCTCATCACCGGTGCGATCCTGATGCGCGGCGATCAGACCAATATGAATATCCGTTCGTCGTTCCTGCACATGCTCACCGATACCTTGTCGTCGGTGGCCATCATCATCGGGCTGGTTGTCATTCATTATACGGGCTGGCAGTTCATCGACCCGCTACTCGCGCTGATCGTGGCGATCATCATTCTCAAATGGTCATGGTCGCTGCTGCGTGATTCGTTGCACGTACTGATGGAAGGTTCGCCCATCGATGTGTCCGCACTGAAGGCGCACGTGCTGCACGAATTTCCGGATGTGGAGGACATTCACGATGTCCACATCTGGCAGATTTCACAGCGCTTCAATTGCCTCACCGCGCATGTACGCATCAAACCCGAAGCCGTCGCCGGTTATTCGGCGCTGGTGCTGCGCATCAATGCGTCGCTGCGCGAGAAGTTCGATATCGGGCACACCAATTTTCAGCCGGAGTGGGCGTAGCGGTATTGCAAAACTCCAGCATTGGCGGGCATTTCCGGCACTAAAGCCTTGGGTCGCGATATGCCGTGCAATCGGCGTTTTTTCTCGCGTCCGGAACGCAAGCGCATCCGTAGTGCGATAGTTGAACAATGCGCTTGTTTGCGAATATGCAATTTACGCAACATGAGATGAACAAATCCAACGGGAGAAAAAGCATGAATCAAAAGCACGAATCCAGACCAAGGCTGAATGGAAAGGTCGCCATGATTACCGGCGCGACGGGCGGTATCGGTGAAGCAACGGCGAAGCTATTCCTGCAGGAAGGTGCCAGCGTCATGCTGGTTGCGCGTTCTGCAGAAAAACTCAAGGAGACCCGGGAGAGACTGGGTATTGATACAAGACTGTCTGACTTCGTCGCAGATGCCACGGATGAAGCCGCGACGGCGGCAGCAGTCGACGCAACCGTCAAGGCATTTGGTGGCATCGACATCCTGATAGCCAATGCCGGCACGGAAGGCCCGGTAAAACCAATTGAAGCGCAGAGCATGGCGGATTTCGAGCAGGTGTTGCGCACCAACGTCATCGGTGTGTGGCTGGCGATGAAATACTGTGTTGCACCGATGAAAAAACGCGGCGGTGGCTCGATGATCGCACTGTCGTCCATCGCGGGAGTGATCGGCTCACCCGGCCTGGCACCCTATATCGCCAGCAAGCACGCGGTCTACGGCCTGGTCAAAACGGTGGCATTGGAATTGGGCGCATCGAAAATTCGCGTCAACGCTATCGGGCCCGGGCCGATCGACAACCGAATGATTCGTTCCATCGAAACGCAAGCTTCATCGGAAAACCCGGACGCGGTTCGCGCGTACTTTACAACGATGATCCCGATGCAACGCTACGGTACCAACGAAGAAGTGGCGCAGCTCGCCTTGTTTCTGGCGAGCGATGATGCGTCGTACTGTACCGGCGGGATTCACATGATCGACGGTGGATTTACGGCAGCGTAGCGGGTTACAAAAAGGTAGAACGCCAATTTCTTTTTCATCACGCCTCACCAAGGGAGACAATTCATGAGTCAGATAACTGAAACCATTCGCGGCTTGTATGCCGCCTTTGCCAAAGGCGATATTCCAACGGTGCTTGGCGCGCTTGCACCAAATGCGATCTGGATTGAGGCCGAAGGTGGTCCCTATGGCGGCACATATATTGGCCCCAATGCGGTGCTGGAGAATGTATTCATGAAAATCGGCGGCGAGTGGGATGGCTACGCTGCAGTTCCCGATGAATTTATCGCCAATGAGAATACCGTGGTCTCGCTCGGAAAATACAGTGGCAAATACAAAGCCACCGGAAAAAGTTTTGAAGCGCCCTTTGTGCATGTGTGGAAATTTGGGGATGGCAAAGTTATTTCGTTTCAGCAGCACACCGACACCGTTGTGCATCGACGTCCGATGCAATAAATCCCGTTCGCGTCACAAATCCACTCACTTGAGGAGTTGTCATGCCAAAACTACTTACGCCAACTGCACCAACCGAAGAAAATCACCGTCACATTCACGTGTCCGGCCACAGCCAGCACATCGGCATCACCCGCCGCGGCATGCTGACTGCATCGGCTGCGCTTACCGGCGCAGCAATGACGGGAGCGATATCTGTTGCGTTAGCACAGAAAGCGAATCTGCGACCGACGAGCGAGCAAGTGTTGGGTCCGTTTTTCCCCATGACGCTGCCCACCGATCAGGATGCCGACCTTACCGTTATTGCTGGCAAGAGCGGACGCGCGCTGGGGCAAATCATTTACGTCAGTGGCCGCGTAACCAATGTTCGTGGCGAGCCGGTTGCGAATGCGGAACTGGAAATCTGGCAAGCCAATTCTGTCGGTCGCTATAGCCATCCCGGCGATCAAAACCCGGCTTTGCTCGATGCCAATTTCGAGGGCTATGCAAAAATCCGCACTGGCGCCGATGGCAACTACAGTTTCAAGACCGTGAAGCCTGCAGCCTATCCAACGGGTATAGATGGCTGGTCTCGGCCGCCGCACATTCACTTCGATATCAAAGGACGCACCAGCCGCCTCGTGACGCAGATGTATTTCGCAGGTGAAGCGCTGAACGAAAAGGACAGTCTGTTTACGAGCGCCAGCGAAGCGGGCAGAAAATCACTGCTCGCCCGCTACGGCGCGCCAACGGGCAAGCAGGAGCGCGACGCACTGGTGGCGCTTTGGGATGTCGTTCTAGGTTTTGGTTGATAGAAAAAATCAACGAAGAACACCATTTGGCGCGGTGTCAGCGTGGCCCTCTTCTTGGCCATTCAGCCACTTTCTGCCTGAAAGCCGCGCCAGCTATTGTGTTTTTCTGCACATAGCAACATACGCATCGCATTCTGCGAGGCAATTGCAAGTAAGCTGGATGCGTCAAGACCCAAAATCTCCAACAGAGAAAAAAAATGAAATGGCCCGCAATCGAACAACTGTCGGCAATGGCGCCGCTGCCGGACGGCTACCGCTACGAATGGCTCAAGCGCTCGGACATTCTCGCGCTCATTGCCTGCATCGAGCGCTGGCATCCGGACATCGCTGTGGGTGGGGGAAGTTGCTATTTGCGTGAAGACTTCTACCGCGACCACGTGTTCCTTGATGGCGAGGCTGAAAAGAATATTCTCGTGGGTCTGTTCAAGCGCGGAGACGAATTTGCGGGCATGTGGTCGTGGGAGCAGGAACCCGACGCGCTTTCGCTCTATGGCCGGCTGATCATCGTCGCGCCGGAACACAGGAGCGCGAAACTGGCTTCGAAGGTGATGCCGCTTGCCGAGTTGGCGGGGCGGGCAATGGGCGCGGAATTCTTTTTTGCGCTGGCCACTTTGAAGATCCCGCATATGCAGCACGCGCTCGAAAGCGCCGGCTGGCAGTTGATCGGCTTTACCTCCGGTTACGACCGCGAGGAGGTCGCGCCGGGTGTGGTCAAGCGCGTGTTCGAAGGCGTGTATTCAAAAGTGCTGGTACCGGAAGAGGAACTGGTTCGTCCCGATCCGAATAATCTTACGCCGCGGGCACGGGCACTGTTCGATGTGTTGTTTCCCGAGTCGGCAACCTCGCCGGAAGTCGCAGAGGGAAGGCAATGAGATGGCCCACCACCGACGAACTGCGGGCGCTGGTGCCATTGCCGGAAGGCTATCGTTTTGAAAAGCTTACGCACGCGCATATCGGGCCTTTGATCGCAAACATCAAAGTGTGGCATCCGGATATGTCGGTCGGCGTCAACAGTGGTTACCTGCGCGAAGACTACTATCTCAAGCGCGTCAATTTCGAGGGCGAGTCCGAGCGGGACATCATGGTCGTCCCGATCACATTCAAGGACGAGTTGATTGGCGTCTGGTCGTTTGAGCGGGAAATGGATTCGCTGGCAATCTACGGTCGCACCATCATCGTCGCACCGGCACATCGTGGCGCGCATCTGGCAATCTTCATCCTGAAGGGGACGGAGAACATCGGGCGGGCGATGGGTGCCGCATTCATGTATGCCATGGCGACGCTGAAGATCCCGCATGCGCAGCGCGCACTTGAAAATGCCGGCTACCGGCTGGTGGGGTTTTTCCCCGGCTATGACCGCGAAGAAGTTTCACCGGGTGTGGTCAAGCGCGTATATCAGGCAGTCTACGCAAAGTTGCTGGTGGCCGAAGACGAAGTGCTTAGGCCAGACCCGAAGAACCTGACGTCGAGAGCCAAGGCGCTGTTCGAACTCTTGTTTCCGAATTAGCTGACAGTCTGTCAGACTACGATTTGCCCAGCAGCACCGCACGCCGCGCAAGACTCTCCGTCGGCCACAATTCGGCGGCTTTGTAGTATTCGCTGAATGCGGGCGTATCAGGCGGCAACACAACCCAAGGCTGCTTTGACGCGGTAAAAATATGTATATCCGGCGGCAGACGGTCAGGCTCATCCAGCGTGCCGACGCGGACGAAGCGAACCGCGTCTCCGCCTCCGCCATAGTTGCTCCACACCGCAATGCGGCACTTGGGGCAGCGGGAAATCTTCTGCCCCTTGCCGCTGTTGGACGGCGTATCGACAACCTCGACCTCGCCCTCCAGTAACTGCACACGCTCAGATTCGATCATCGCATTCAACGCGAATGACGCGCCGGTTTCGCGCTGACACCAGCGGCAGTGGCAGCAATGCACAAAAAGCGGCTTGGTCGTCATGCGGTAGCGCACAAAGCGGCAGGTGCAGCCGCCGTCGTGGCACTTGGGTTCGGTAGTCATGGTTGGATTCTCTTCGTGCAGATGGTCTTACGCATCATTGTCTATGATGCCAAAACTGCTTACGTCCCGGCCAAAGGATTCTTCGGATCGTCCCAACTCCTCGGATCCTCCAGCGGTTCCATGTGGATCAGCACTTCCACGTGCGGTGCCTGCACGTGCATTTCATTTTCGATGCGCTCGACCAAATCGTGGCCGTCGCGGACACTCATGGTACCGGGCACCAATACATGCACGTCGGCAAAATGCTTGCGTCCCGCCTGGCGCGTGCGTAGCGCGTGATAGTCGCAGCCCTCGTGCCGCAATCGATCAAGCACGCGCACAATGGCCGCGCGCTCATCGTCGGGAATCGCCTTGTCCATCAATCCATCGAAGGAGCGCTTGATCAACACCCCGCCCGTCCAGAGGATTTGCAACGCAACGAGGATCGCAACGATCGGGTCGAGTCGCCACCAGCCGGTGACCGGCACCAGCAGTACCGCGGCAATCACGCCGACGGTTGTCCACACGTCGGCAAGCAAATGCTGCGCATCGGCTTCCAGCGTGATCGAGCGGTGCAGGCGCGCGCCCTTCAGCAGAAACCACGCACACAGCGCGTTGGCAATCGCTGCCAGCACGGCTAGCACGATACCCAAACCCAACTCGCCCAGCGGCTGCGGATCGAGCAGGCGCGGCATTGCGCTAATCACAATGGCAATGGCTGCAACAAAAATCAGTCCACCTTCTATGCCACTGGAAAAATACTCGGCCTTCTCGTGGCCAAAGTTGTGGTCGTCATCGCTGCCACCGGCGATGTAGTGCAGCGTCCACAACGCGACAAGCGCAGCGGCAAGATTGACCAGCGATTCGATCGCGTCCGACAAAAGTCCAACCGACCCGGTGACTCCCCACGCGGTGAATTTTAGTGCGATTGTCAGTAGTGAGGTGCCAACTGAGAGCCATGCGTAAAACGTGGGGGAGCGCGGTTCAATGCTCATTTGGTTACCTCATTGAGCGGGGTGCAAATATTTGTTGATTCGGACGATTCGACGGCAAGTCTAATTTTGGTAAGTGGCGCGTAGCGTACCGCCTCACGCGCTAACTGGCTTTTTGTATCGATTACTGACCACCAGCGCAAGTTGCGTAGACGACCACGAATGTCGCTGGCCACGGGTATTCACCATGATTATGACCGTCGCATCCGTATAGCCGATTTTTTTACTGCTGCCATTCTAACTTGCCACGCAAGCATACCTCCCCAAAAAAATATTCAATCTGCTTTAACCCTTTCCCGCAACCCCACCGTTTAACGATGTATCCCCCCTCAATAAAGTGGAGAACATCGTGAAACTTTTTACGCCCCGCGCACTTTCCTTCGCAGTACCTATTTTCGCTGCATGCCTTGGCTTGATACCGCACGCGCAAGCGCAGCCGTCTCAGCCAAAAATCTGGATTCCACCCCGACTGGTCATTCCCGTACGCACCGATCTGCCTGTGCAATTGCAATCGGTTCGAATTCGCGGCGAGGTCAGCGGGCGATTGGCGTTTACGGAATTGGAGATGACGTTCTTCAATCCGAACGCGCGTATTCTCGAAGGCGAATTGCAGTTTCCGTTGCTCGATGGGCAGAACGTGGCGAGCTTTGCGATGGACGTGAACGGTGCCATGCGCGAGGCGGTACCGGTAGACAAGGCACGCGGGCAGACAGTATTCGAGGAAGTGATTCGCGGTCGCATAGATCCTGGATTGCTGGAAGTGACGCAAGGCAATAACTTCAAGTTGCGCGTTTATCCGATTCCCGCATCAGGAACAAAACGGGTAGTGCTACGTATCAGCGAGACGCTGTCTGAACACAAGGGCCGTATCGTCTACAGTGTGCCGATTGAATACGCGGAGCGGGTTGGTACGTTTTCAGTCGATGTGAATGTCGCTAACGCCGCGCTTATAAAAATGCCCGCGCCGACGACGACTTCGATTGCGTTCGGCGCGCTCGTGTTTAATCGCACCAACGACGGATTTCGCGCACAAGCTCAGCGCACTGATTTCGCAGGTCGTGGCATCCTCAATGTAGAAATCGCCCCGAGCAACAGTCCGCAAATCACTACACAGGTTTTCGACGGCAGGACTTATTTCCATGCCGATGTTTCCCTCGTATCGCGTGAAGCACCGCGCGCAATTCCAAACCTCATCAGCCTGATCTGGGACAGCTCCGGCAGCGGCGCGACGCGCGATCATGCGCGTGAACTGGCATTGTTGGATGCGTACTTCCAGAAAATGGGTAATGGCGAAGTGCGCCTCACGCGCATACGCGATGTGGCCGAGCCGGTTGCGCGTTTCGTTGTTACCAATGGCAGTTGGCGCGAATTGCGCGATGCCCTAAAAGACACTGCCTACGACGGCGCGACCAATCTTGGCGCGTATGTGCCGGACAACGAAGTACGTGAAGTCCTGATGTTTAGCGATGGCCTGGGCAATTTTGGCGATCAGCCTTTCCCCGCGCTGCGCGTACCGCTGTATGCGATTTCGGCTGCAGTGAAGACAGACGCGGTGGCGCTCAGATATTTGGCGTATTGCAATGGGGGCCGTTTTATCGACCTCACTGCAGAAACGTCCACTGATGCCGCCCGCAAACTGACCTTCGCGGTAACGCGTATAGCGGGCATCGATGCCGACGGCGCGCAGCAAATTGTGATGTCCTCACCGTATCCCGAACAGGGCCGCATTTCGATTGCCGGAATCCTCACCGAAGCAGCAACCACATTGCAAGTAAGTATGGTGCAGCCCGGCGGGAAGACCGAGGTCGTCACGTTACCGCTAAGGCACAGTCAGGCGCATGGCAGTCTTGCCGCCGCGCTGTGGGCGCGCACGCGCATCGCCGAACTGGAGGGCGCATACGATTTCAACCGTGCGGAGATTCGCAGGCTTGGTAGCAGCTTCGGTTTGGTGACACGCGAGACCTCGCTGATCGTGCTGGATCGAATTGAAGATTACGTACGCTATGAAATCGTCCCACCCATTGAGATGCGCGCAGATTATCAACGCCTGCTGGCGAGTACGGCGCAGCAACGAGTAGCAGAGCGCAAATCACATCTTGAAACCATCGTGCGTTTGTTTGCCGAAAAGACAGCGTGGTGGAATCGCGATTTTCCGAAAGATCGCGCACTTAAACAGGAAGTGAAAATCAGTGCGCCCGGCGTAGTCGGTCAGGTCAGCGAGCGCAGTACGGCGGATCGTGTGGATCAGCGCACCGAATTGCGCGAACTCGCAAAGTCGGTAACGAACGCTGCGCCCGCCACACCTGCGATGCGTGCAAACATGGCCAGCGCGGCGGCCACGGCACCGCCAGTGTATGCACCGCCCGCAATGGCGAGACCCGCAGAAGGCGCAGCGCAAACCACATCAAAATCCGCCGCGTCGCCGATCACTACAGCCAGCATCCAGTTGCAAAAATGGCAGCCAGATGCGCCCTATGCAGCGCGTCTGCGCGATGCGACCGCAGCGGATATGTATCGCATCTACCTCGATGAAAAGCCCGGCTATCTCAGCAGCACGGCGTTTTACCTCGATGCAGCCGATCTGTTTTTCGATAAGGGATTGAACACACTCGGCGTGCGGGTACTCAGCAATCTCGCCGAAATGGATCTGGAGAATCGCCACATCCTGCGCATTCTCGGCTACCGCCTGATGCAGGCAGGTCAACCCGCAATTGCGATTCCGGTGTTCAAGAAAGTGTTGGTGTTGAGCCCGGAAGAACCGCAGTCGTATCGCGATCTTGGTCTTGCGTATGCAGCGGACAAGCAGGCGCAGAAAGCGATCAACACACTGGTTGAAGTCGTTGTCCGCCCCTGGCATGGACGCTTCCCGGAAATTGAGCTGATCACATTGGCGGAACTGAACAGCATCGTTGCCACGGCAAAAGAAAAACTCGATACCAGCCGCATCGATCAGCGTTTACTCAAAAATCTTCCGCTGGATTTGCGCGTGATCCTGACCTGGGACGCCGACAATACCGACATCGACTTGTGGGTGACCGATCCGGATGGTGAAAAGGCGTTCTACGGCCATCGGATGACTTATCAAGGTGGTCGCATGTCACTCGATTTCACCGGCGGGTACGGACCCGAAGAATTTTCATTGAAACGCGCCAAGCCCGGCAAGTACAAAGTCGAAGCGCATTACTTCGGTGATCGCCGTCAGAACATCACCGGCGTGACGACATTGCAGGTAAAGCTCGCAACTAAATTCGGCTTGGTTGAACAGCAGGAGCAGATCGTCACGCTACGGTTGAAAGGCCGCGCGGAGACGGTGTTCGTAGGCGAGTTTGAAGTGAGTGAGAAGTGAATTTCCTCCCCTTTTCCCAAAGGGAATACTGGAAGCAACCAAGGAGAACATCATGAAACGAATCATCGCAAGCGCAGTTCTGATTTTTGCCGCTACGGAGACTTTTGCCATCGGCCACATTGCCGATCTCAGCATCGTTGATCGTCACCAGCAGCGCACGCTCGACGTGTATTGGCACGAAGGTCGTGCATACGTTGAGGGGAAGCCCGGCAATGAGTATCAGATCGTTTTGCGCAATCAATCCGGACAGGATGTGCTCGCCGTTGTATCGGTGGATGGCGTCAATGCCGTTACTGGTGAAACGGCAGCACCATCACAAGGCGGCTACGTGATCGACCAATGGAAACGCCTCGATGTGACCGGATGGCGCAATAGCTATTCGAGCACCGCGGCATTTTATTTCACAACGCTGGCCGATTCTTACGCACCGCGCACCGGGCGTCCGCAAAATTTGGGCGTGATCGGGGTCGCGCTTTATCGACGCAAAATCGAATCGGGCGCGAATGAAGTGCAGTTGAACTACGCACCGCAAGGACGATTGAAGAAGGACAGCACCGAACGTGGCGATCAGGGACGCATAGAAAATGATGATAGCAATCGTGCCGAACGCAGCGCCAGTGCCAAGGCACTAGGCGCGCCGTCTGTATCGATGCAGGCACCAGCCGCACCAGCGCTGGATAGTCCCATCGGCACCGGCTACGGGCGCACCGAAACATCCCACGCCCGCGCGGTGAATTTTGAGCGCGCAACGCGTAATCCCGAGGAAGTCGTCGCCATCTACTACGACAGTCGCGCAAATCTGATCGCGCGCGGCATCATCCGTGACACTTTTTTACCCCGGCGTGAGCCAAACCCGTTCCCGCAACATTTTGTGCCTGCTCCGCCGAGCCGGTGGTAAGTGCGCTTGCCCGGGGTTGGATTAAACTCGCGGGCAGGATGACTGATGATGATACTGATGAGACGCTTATGCTGCGTTACCAAGCCGGTGACGCAGCGGCGTTTGACGAACTCTACGCGCGTCATCGCGGCGCGTTATTTCGTTTCATTACCCGGCAGTGTCGCGTACGCGAGCGTGCAGAAGAAATTTTCCAGGACGTTTGGATGAGCCTGATTCAAGCGGCTGAACGGTATCGCGTGGAAGCGCAGTTCCGCACGTATCTGTACACGCTCGCGCACAATAAATTGATGGATTATTTTCGGGGCAATGCACGTGCCGAGGCGGTGTTGTATGAAGTCAAGGGCACAGACGGCGAAATTGAACCCAGTGAGGGCATCGCCAGTCGTACAGTTGAGCCGCAGGTGCAGGCCGAAGCACGCCAGCAGGGCGACGCGATTCTGCGCTTGCTTGGCGCTCTGCCTGCACCGCAGCGTGAAGCTTTCCTGCTTTACGAAGAGAGCGGGTTAAGTATCGAAGAAATTGCGCAGGCGACGGGCGTATCGTTTGAGGCTGCAAAAAGCCGCTTGCGTTACGCGGTCGCTAAACTGCGCGATGGATTGGCGGAATACGCATGAGCGATCACACCAAAAATAGCGATAGCAGCGGCGGTCAACACGACGAGTTCGAACGCGATCTTGCGCAGATGTCGGGCGCATACAAAAACACTGAAATGGACTTGCCATCTGGTGCAATGGATGACGCCATTCGCGCAGCGGCACGGCGCGCGGTGAAATCGCAACCGCATGCGGTCAACAAATCGTGGATCTCGCGCTGGTCTACGCCGCTCTCGGCCGCTGCGCTGGTCGTGCTCTCCGTTTCGGTCGGATTGATCGCGATAGATGAACAACCCGATCTGGCGCCCGCATCGCTCAAAGAAGTGGCCAAGCCGAAAGTCGTCATGCCGCCTGCGGCATTGTCCATTCCAGCGCCTGTGGCGCCGCCAATGCCCGCGCCTGAGAGTGCTGCTCCAGCTGCGGTGATCGCATCGGATTTGCCGCAACCCGCGCGTACGGCTGAGAAAAAGGTGCGGCTCGATCTGCAGAGTGTAGCGTCACGTGATCAGGTTGCGCCGTCCGCCAAGCCGGATCTGGAGAGACGTCGCAACGAAGTCGGTGGCGCTGTATCGGGCAACCTGGTGGCGAAGGATTCGGACCGTGCAGTCGCAAGCCCTACAGTCGCACCATTTGTGCCTGCGCCGCCAGTTGCCGAAGCAGCTGCAAGGCAGGAAAGCGCCAGCCAAAGTACGGCAGACACCGCAAAACGCGAAGCGCTGCAAATCAAACAGCTTGTGCCGCAGGCCGCATCAATGGCTGCTGCGCGGGGCGATGCCGGATCGACGGCGCTGCAAAAATCGGTGGCGGCAGCCACACCGGCTGCTGCACCTAAACCCTCAATTGTGGCGGGCAATGCTGCAATGGCACCACCGGTTTATGCGGTGCCGGCAGCGCCGGCCGTGCCATCACTCCTCGCAGACAAGGCAAACGAACCGCCTGATGTCTGGATGAAACGTATCCTTGAATTAAAGCAGCTTGAAAGAACACGTGAATTTGAGGATGAACTCGCCAGGTTCCGCAAGCGTTACCCTGATTTTGCGATACCAGAAGAATTGAAAGCACCGCGGTAGGTTGGGTTAGGCGAAGCCGTAGTCCAACATGCGTCCGTAAATGTAGACACCGCTGTTGGGCCACGACGCTGCGCGTCTAACCCAACCTACAATGCCACGCGAAACGCCGCCTCTGTTTTCGCTTTAACGTCTTCCAACGTAACGCCCGGATGCAATTCAATCAGCGAGAGGCCCACCAGCAGATTCACTTCGAATACGCACAGGTCGGTGATGATGAGGTTCACCACACCTTTGCCGGTCAGCGGTAGCGAACAGGATTTCAGAATCTTCGACGCGCCGTCTTTGGAGCAATGCTCCATCAGCACCACGACGCGCTTCACACCGGACACCAAGTCCATCGCGCCGCCCGGCCCCTTCACCATTTTGCCTGGCACCATCCAGTTGGCGAGGTCGCCGTTTTCGGCAACTTCAAGACCGCCCAAAATGGATAGATCGATATGGCCGCCACGGATCATGCCGAATGAATCGGCGCTGGAAAAAAAGCTCGATCCGGCAATCGTGGTGATCGTTTGCTTTCCCGCGTTGATCAGATCCGGGTCGACCGCATCTTCGGTTGGAAACGGGCCGATGCCTAGCAAACCATTTTCCGATTGCAGATTTACCGTGATGCCTGCGGGAATGTAATTGGCCACCAGCGTCGGAATGCCGATGCCGAGATTGACGTAATAGCCATCGCGCAATTCCAGCGCCGCGCGCTTGGCCATGAGGTCGCGAATCGGTGAATCTTTTTTCGATGCAGCTCCACCTGTCACGGTGCGGAATTCAATGCGCTTCTCAAATTTAGCGCCCTGAATAATGCGGTCGATGAAAATCCCCGGCGTATGAATTTGATCCGGATCGAGTTCGCCGACTTCCACCAATTGCTCCACTTCGGCCACAGTAACTTTGCCGCAGGTGGCAATCATCGGATTGAAATTGCGTGAGGTCTTGCGATAGACCAGATTACCGGCTTTGTCGCCCTTCCAAGCTTTCACTATTGCCAAATCTGCGCGGATCGCTTCTTCGAGTACGTATTCTTTGCCGTCGAAGTTATGCGTGTGCTTGTCTTCGGCGAGCTTGGTACCGAACGCGGTGCGCGTATAAAAGCCCGGGATGCCGGCGCCACCTGCGCGAAATTTTTCTGCGAGCGTGCCTTGTGGCACTAATTGCAAATCGAGCTCGCCCGCCAATACCTGACGCTCGAATTCTTTGTTCTCGCCCACGTAGGAGGCGATGACTTTTTTGACCTGCCTCGTTTTCAGCAACAGCCCCATGCCGAAATCATCGACGCCGGCATTGTTGCCCGCGATGGTGAGACCTTTGGTGCCGCTTTCCACCAACGCGCCGATCAAGTTTTCCGGAATGCCGCAGAGGCCGAAGCCGCCGGCAGCAATGGTCATGTCGTCGTGAAGTAGTCCGGTGAGTGCGGACTTGGCATCTGTAAATACTTTGCTCATTTGCTGCTCCAGTAAATATACGGTCACTCAATAGACAAACTCTAGCATTGGCGGGCATTTCCAGCTATTTTCTGCCTGGATACCGCACCAGTGCTAGTGTTTTAGCATTTTATGCTGGTAACTGTCATTCAATTCCGCTTGCCTTTGGTCGCCGCTATTATCGCCGCTTTCGCGCCGTCCAGCATCGTCGCGAGCGACATTGACGGCATATCAGCTTTGTTTTGCACTTGCGATTCCAGATAAGGTACATGAATAAACCCTGCGCGTGTCGGCAGCGAATTCACGGCGACGTGATGAAGCACGCCGTAAATCAAATGATTGCAAACGAAGGTACCCGCCGTGTTGGAAATCTCAGCGGGTACACCCGCCTTGATCATCGCTGCAGCCATCGTCTTGATCGGTACGGTGCAAAAATACGCGGCAGGTCCGTCAGCGCGAATTGCACGGTCACTAATTTGCTGACCCGCGTTATCGACAATGTGTGCGTCGTCCACGTTGATCGCCACGCGCTCAATACTCATGCGCGAACGTCCACCCGCTTGGCCGAAACACAATACGATATCCGGCTTGAGTTTGTTGATCGCTTTGGTCGTGACCGTTATGGCTTTCCCGAACTCAGTCGGCACGCGGAGTTTCTCGATGCGATAACCCGCGATGCTGTCGGGCAACGCTTTGGCCAATTGCCACGACGGGTTGGTGCGTTCACCACCGAAGGGTGTGAATCCGGTGATAAGTACGCAGCGGTCATTCTTTGCCACCATCGATCAGTGCGCCGTCCATCCACCGTCGATTGAATACGCGCTGCCGGTGATCGGCCGGGCTGCATCGGATGCGAGGAAGAGTGTCAGCGTTGCCACCTCTTCGATAGTCACAAATTGTTTTGACGGCTGCGGCGCCAGCAGTACATCGCGAATCACGGTCTCGCGCGGCAGATTTTTTTGCGCAGCCAGATCGACAATCTGCTTTTCCACCAGCGGTGTGAGCACAAAGCCGGGGCAGATGGAATTTACGGTGATACCGGTTTCGGCAAGCTCCAACGCGACCGACTTGCTGAAGCCCACCACGCCGTGCTTTGCCGCGACGTAGGCGGATTTATTCGGTGAGGCGACCAGGCCGTGTGCTGATGCGATATTGATAATCCGACCCCAATTTTTCGCTTTCATGGCAGGAAGTGCTGCACGCGTCGCATAAAACACAGCAGAAAGATTGATCGAAAGAATGGACTCCCATTTTTCTGGCGGAAATTCATCGACCGGCGCGACGAACTGGATGCCTGCATTGTTTACCAAAATGTCGATGCCGCCAAACGCTGTCAGCGCGTCGTCAATCATCGCGGCAATCTCGGCAGGTTTACTCATGTCGGCCGCCGAGTACACGACCTTGACATTGTGTTCCGAGGCAAGGCCCGCGCGGATACTCTCGATTTCCTTCGCATCGCCAAAACCATTCAACATCACATTCGCACCCTCGCCCGCGAAGGCACGTGCGATGCCGAGCCCGATGCCGCTGGTAGAGCCGGTGATGACCACCGATTTGCCGGAAAATTGATTGCTCATGATTGTTCCTTCGTGGTTGGTCTTAACATTTCGACATGTGGAATTCCATCTTCCATGTAAACAGGTGACACCGTTTCAAATCCAAACCCCTGATAAAACTGTTCCAGCCGCTGTTGTGCACCAATTCGATTGGGTTTGCCCGGATAAAGTTCATCGTGCCTGGAAATTGCTTCCGTCATCAACACCTTGCCGTAACCTTGCCCGCGAAAAGCCCGCGGCGTCACCACGCGCCCGATGGAAGGCTCCATAAATTTCACGCCGGGATCAACGATGCGGCAATAAGCGACGAGCTCGCGTTTGTCTCCGGCGACGAGTTCGCGCTTGCCGCCTTCAGATTGCCAGCCCAGTAAATGCCAGGAATGAAAATCTGCGCCATCGTTGTCCTGAAACGGGCAGTTCTGCTCCATGACGAACACATCAACCCGCGCAACCGATGCTGCGTACCAGTCGCGAATGGGGAGATCATCAAAGCGGACAAATTGCCATTGCAACGTTTGCATTCAATACGTAGCAGCTATTTTGTTTTTGCCAAATGCAGCCAGGTCTCGACGACTGAATCCGGGTTGAGCGACATGGACTCAATGCCTTCTTTCATCAACCACTCGGCCAGATCCGGAAAATCACTCGGGCCTTGACCGCAGATGCCGACATATTTATTTTCCTTGCGGCAGGCCTGGATCGCCATGCTCAGCATGCGTTTCACAGCGGGATCCCGTTCGTCGAAGGAATCCATCACCAGGCCTGAGTCGCGGTCAAGTGCAAGGGTGAGTTGCGTCATGTCGTTGGAGCCGATAGAAAATCCGTCGAAGCGCTTCAGGAATTCTTCGGCAAGAATCGCGTTGGATGGAATCTCACACATCATCACGATGCGCAATCCATTCTTGCCACGCTCAAGGCCGAAATTTTTCATGATTTCAAGTACCGCGTCAGCTTCCTTCAACGTGCGAACAAACGGCACCATCAACTCAACATTGGTAAGACCCATCGTATCGCGAACCATTTTCATGGCCTCGCATTCGAGCTTGAAGCAATCACGAAACGAGGTGGCAATGTATCGCGACGCACCCCGAAAACCCAGCATCGGATTTTCTTCGGTCGGCTCGTAACGCGGGCCCCCGATCAGGTTTCGATACTCGTTCGACTTGAAATCAGACAGGCGAACAATGACTTTCTTGGGCCAGAATGCTGCGGCGATTGTAGCGACGCCTTCAACCATTTTTTTCACATAAAAATCGACCGGGCTGTCGTAGCCGCGCGCACGCTTGGCGACTTGCTCTTTCAATTCCAGCGGCAGACGGGCAAATTCCAGACAAGCCTTGGGATGGATCCCGATCGTATTGGAAATGATGAATTCCAGGCGCGCCAACCCGACACCCTCGTTGGGCAACTGGGCAAAGCTGAACGCCAGTTCCGGATTGCCAACGTTCATGGAAATCTTCACCGGGATGCCCGGCATGTTGTCGAGCGCAATCGTCTGTACTTCAAAACCGACGTTGCCGCGATAAATATTCCCGGTATCGCCCTCGCAGCAACTTACTGTGAGCGTTTCTCCCTCGTTGACCACATCGGTCGCGTCCTCGCAGCCGACGACGGCGGGAACGCCAAGCTCGCGCGCGATGATCGCCGCATGACAGGTGCGGCCACCGCGATTGGTGATGATCGCTGCGGCACGTTTCATTACCGGTTCCCAATTCGGATCAGTCATGTCAGTGACGATAACGTCACCATCCTGGAACTGACCGATCTCGGAAACATCCTTGATGACGCGGGCGGGGCCTTGACCAACTTTGCTGCCAATGGCTCGGCCTTCGGCGATCTTGTTACCGGCGGCGGTCATGCGATAGCGCGTGAGCGAATCGGTTTTTGATTCCTGCGATCTCACCGTTTCGGGACGCGCCTGCAAGATATAAAGTTTGCCGTCGCCACCATCGCGGCCCCATTCGATATCCATTGGGCGACCGTAGTGCGCTTCAATGGAAACTGCGTATTTGGCGAGCTCTTCTACCTCGGCATCGGTGAGCGAAAAACGCTCGCGCTCAGCGGGCGCAACGGCTTTGGTTTCAACTGACTTTCCTGCCGATTCGGACGATCCGAAAATCATCTTTTCTGCCTTCGTACCCAATCCGCGGCGCAGTACGGCAGGCTTGCCATTCTTCAAACACAATTTCGAGACGTAGAACTCATCCGGATTGACAGCGCCCTGCACCACCATTTCGCCCAGACCATAGCTTGAGGTAATGAAGACCACATCGCGAAAACCCGATTCGGTGTCGAGCGTAAACATCACACCGGCCGCACCTGTGTCGGAGCGCACCATGCGCTGCACACCCGCGCTCAAGGCGACTTCGGCGTGGGTGAACCCCTGGTGCACGCGATAGGAAATGGCGCGATCATTGTAAAGGGATGCAAACACATGCTTGGTCGCTTCGAGTACGTTGTCGATACCCTTGATATTGAGATACGTTTCCTGCTGGCCGGCGAAGGATGCGTCGGGCAAATCTTCTGCGGTGGCCGAGGAACGCACCGCGAACGAAGCGTCAGGATCATTTTTAGTGAGTTCTACGTAGGCATCGCGAATTTGTTTTTCCAACGCCGGCTGGAACGGCGCCTCCAAGATGAGCTCTCGCACCGCCGCACCCGTCTTGGCCAATGCAGCGAGATCCTCGACATCCAGTGCTGCGACTACCGCATTGATTTTCTCGGTAATCCCATTGTGGTTCAGAAAATCCCGGAACGCCTCTGCGGTCGTCGCGAAACCGCCGGGAACACGTACCCCGGCCTGCCCAAGTTGGCTGATCAGTTCACCGAGCGACGAATTTTTGCCGCCTACGGTGGCGACGTCATGCATGCGGAGTGCGGACAAGGGCAAAACCAGAGGCAAAGCTGAGGGGCTGGACATGGCGGCGGAAGATGAGGTTGAGAAATTGTTGCAGTGCGGAATAAGGATAGAATTATAGCTGAGCCATACCCGTTATTCCCCATAAGTAGCTGCGCCAAAGAGACCTGCCATGTCCAATCGACGTACCGCCTTCTTTATCTCCGACCGAACTGGCATTACTGTAGAAATGCTCGGCAATTCCTTGCTTACGCAGTTTGATGTCGTTGAATTTCAACGCGTCACCCTTCCGTTTATCGACAACCTGGAAAAAGCCCAGGACGCACTCAACCAAATCAAGGCGGCACACACCGAATCCGGGAAGCGTCCGTTGGTGTTCACTTCCCTCATGGCCGACGATCTGCGCGAGGAAATCGCCAAGGCTGACGCCATGGTTCTGGATATGTTCGAGCGTTTCATCGTGCCGATGGAGGCCGAACTCAAGGTCAAATCGGCGCACGCCGTTGGGCGCAGCCATTCGGCGGGTAATTTCAAGGATTACAACCAGCGCATCGAGGCGGTCAATTACACCATGGCGCACGATGACGGCATGACCAATCGCCATCTGGACCAGGCCGATTTGATTCTCGTTGGTGTTTCACGCAGCGGAAAAACGCCTACTTGCTTATATCTCGCGCTGCAATTTGGCATCAAGGCAGCCAACTATCCCTTGATCCCGGAGGATCTCGAAAAGCTTAAATTACCGCCGGCTCTGTTACCGCTTAAACACAAAGTCTGGGGCCTTACGATTGTGCCGGAACGCTTGCAGCAGATTCGCCAGGAAAGAAAGCCGGATAGCAAGTATGCGGCGCTGGAAAACTGCAAATGGGAAGTCAACACCGCAGAGATACTGATGAAAAACGCCGGAATTTCGTTCCTGAATTCCACTACCAAGAGCATCGAGGAACTTGCGACCACGATTCTGCATGATGCGCAGTTGGCGCGACGGGTGTATTAGCGGCCTGTCGGGTAGCCTGCGGCAACCCGACCTACTCACTCTGCTGCCGCACCGTGTAGTCAGGTTGCCGCAGACTACCTGACACGCAGTCCACAGTAGCGCCCTTACAACACACGCACCGCGGCACCTGCCTGTTTCTTGTTTAGGCCCCTCAGTTGTGCCATGATTTCGGCTGGTAATTGGCCATCGCATTGATAACTGGCCATCCAACATAATAATTCCAGGTTTAATCTCTCCCGAGGAGCTTCATATGTCATTCAAGAAACGCGTCATTCCCGCACTTGTTGCCTCTGCAATGATCATGGGTACGCCGTCTGCACAAGCGGTCCAGTTCAATGGCGTTTACGTCTTTGGCGATTCCTTGTCCGATGCCGGCTACTTCCGTCCGTTTCTGAGCGCAATCGGTATCCCGGCGGCGACCGTCGCGGGACTGGGGCGCTTCACGACCAATCCCGGCCCGGTTTGGTCTGAGCTGGTGTCAAGTTACTACGGTGGCAATCCGAATCCGTCGAACGCGGGCGGCGGCATCTATGCTCAGGGTGGTGCGCGCATTGCGGTGGACTCGGCATCGACTCCGCCAGTTGCCGCGTCACAACGACCGGTATCCACACAGATCACCGAGTACCTGACCTCTCACGGCGGAGCGGCAGATCCCAAGGCGCTATACGCCGTTTGGGGCGGTGCCAATGACATCCTCCAGGCTGGCGCCGCAGGTGTTTCAGCTGCTGCCCCTGCGGAAGTGCAGCAGATTGCCCGCCTTCAAGCAGCAGGCGCACGCTATATTCTCGTGTTCGGTCTGCCCGATCTCGGAAAAACACCCGGTTCGATCCTTGGTGGTGCTGCAGCAGTTGCGCAAGGAACAGCAGCGGGTATTGGCTATAACACCCTGCTTTTCACCGGCCTGAAATCGGCAAACATAAAGGTAATTCCGGTCGATACTTACGCGTTCCTGAACGACGTGATTGCCAATGCAAGCGCGTTTGGCTTCACGAATACAACCGGTGTCGCGTGCGGCTCTTTCCCGCCGTTTAACACGCCACCCGCATTACCAAGTGCGCAGTTCTGCAACGCGAGCAATCTGGTCGCAGCCAACGCGGCATCAACCTACGTATTTGCCGATTACACCGGGCACTCGACCTCCGCCTCGAACGCAATCCTCGCCGATTTCGTCAAAGCCCTGATCGACGGACCGAACGCATACTCGATGATGGCAGAAGTGCCGCTGTCTTCACGTGCATCGCACGTTCGCGCGCTCGATGAAGGTCTGCAATCTGGCCAAATGGCTGAGATTGGCAAAGTGGTTGCATTTGCTGCAGGTGATGGCGGAAAAACTGACGTCACTGGTAATTCAGTGACCCCGCAAGCCAATACCAAGAATCGTGGCGGCGCAGTCGGTGTATCGATGCGTGCCTCGGAAGTACTGACCGTCGGCGCGGCCGTCGGCACGTCGAGCGCCGATACCAATCTGGGCGCAGCGGGTAAATTCGACCTCAACGAGACCTCGGTTTCCTTGTTTGCCGCGTTGAAGTCCGGTGGTCTCTACGGTAGTTTTATGGGCACTTCCGCCGATCTGAGATTCAAAAACGTGCAGCGCTTTGTCAAGCTCGGCATCGTCAACCGGATCGCTGCGTCAACCAGCAAGGGATCCAACGTCTCCTCGGCGTTGTCACTTGGCTACGATTTCGGCTTGGGTAAAGTATCGGTCGGTCCGTTCGCATCTTTCACTTGGCAGTACGTTGACGTCGATGGCTTCACGGAATCCGGCTCCGGCTCGGCTGACCTGAATATCCTCCCGCAGGAACGCCAGTCCAGAGTGTCGAGCTTTGGCTTGCGTGCATCGGCTGACTTGGGCAAGTGGACACCGTACGCGCGCATTTCGACAGACAAGGAGCAGAACAAAAAAGATCGATTTGTTTCCGCCAACCCGGTGTCGGTTACGTCTGGTTTGACCTACGATATTCCCGGTTATAAGGCGGATAACACTTGGGTCACTGGCACGATTGGTATTCGCGGCAGGCTTACCGACCGCATCGGCGTTGCGGTGGCGTACTCAACAGTATCGAGCAAGCAAAACGTGAAACAAGACGGCGTAACAGCCGGTGTGTCATTTGGCTTTTAAGCGCGCCTGAGCTAGCAAACAAAAGTAATCGGGTAGTCCGGGGTCGTACGATGAAAGTCGTGCGGCCTTTTCCATTTCAGTGTCGCATGCGATGATGCGCTCATGAAACGCATTTACACTGCAGCCAATCTTGCCGATGCACACTTGGTCAGGGACCTTCTCCAGCAGGCGGGAATCGCTGCGCATATTCTCAATGAATACGCGATGGCGGCAATGGGCGAAGTGCCGATGGGTTCTGCATATCCACAAATCTGGATACCGCAACTACATCAGGAACAGCATGCGCGCGCCGTGATCGCAGATTATGAACAACGGTCACCGCAGACGGCGATCAAGAATTGCCCTGCCTGCCTTGAGACCAGTCCCGGCGAATTCGAGCTTTGCTGGAATTGCGGCAAACCACTGGCAAACGCGTACTAGAAATCTGCTAGCCCCAGCGCAACTTCATCGCGACAATTGCCGCCACCAGCACAAGAGTGACCATGTTGGCGACAATGATCGGCCAGATCGCCAAAATCCAGCCGTACGCCAGCCAGCAGATGATACCGAACGTAAAGATGGCATACATGCCCAGCGAAATATCGCGTGCCGAACGCGAACGCCAAACCTTGAATACTTGCGGCAGGAATGCGATCGTTGTGCAGAATCCGGCGAACGAGCCTAACCAGTCAGCTGACGTCATGTTTTCAGCGAGAACGGCGTGAAATTGGTATCGCGATCAAAGTAATCCTCGTCTTCTGCTTTCTTGAGCGCCTTCACGATACGCACCGTGACCGGCAACATCACGACTTCGACGCCGACTTTCAAGACCCATTGTGCCGCCATGATCTTCAACAGTAAATCGTTGCCCCAGATGCCGTAAAAGGCGATAGGATAAAACAGCATCGAATCGACGCCCTCGCCGACAATTGTGGACGCCACAAAGCGCCACCCCATGCGTTTGCCGTCATCGGCCAGTTTCATTTTGGCCAGCACAAATGAATTGACGAATTCCCCGCAGAAATACGCAATCATCGATGCCATCACGATGCGTGGCGTTTGTCCGAACACCGTCTCATACGCAGCCTGATTGGGCCAGCCCGGCGCCGGCGGCAGAGCCACAATAACCGTTGCCATGAGCGCGGCAAACGCCATCGCACCGAAGCCCGCCCAAATTACTTTGCGCGCGCGCGCATAGCCGTAGACCTCGGTTAGGATGTCGCCGAAAACATAGCTCAACGGAAAGAACAACACACCGGCACCGAACGCAAAATCGGCGATGCCGAGCCATTCCAGCCACGGTGTATTGATCTGTGCGGCTTTCGCGGGACCGATAAGGTTTGAGCAAAGATACACTGCGACAAAGGCCACCATGACCAGGTCGAAGTACCGGTAATTGCGAACCATCGCTGGCGAGTTTGATTGTGTGGCGTTCAAGTTATGTTCCAGTTGGCTACCCTTCGCATTGCGCTATTGCAGAGCCTTGCGCTGACGCACAAGTTCGAAAAGACAAATCGCACCGGCGGCGGCGGCATTCAGTGATTCTATCTTCCCGGGCATGGGAATGGTGACGCGGTGGGTCGCAATGCTTGTCAATTGCGCTGACAGTCCCGCACCTTCGTTGCCGATCAGAATAGCAGTTGGTGTAGTGATATCCATCGCAAACAAAGCCTTTGCGTTTTGCGTCTGCGCGACCAGCGCGAGAGATTGTCCCTGAAAACGCCAGATGAATTCAACAAGGTCTACGCCCTCGCTGATGTTAAGTGAAAAGTGTGCGCCCTGCGCGGCTCGCAGCACTTTGGGTGACCATGCAAACGCGCACGTTTTTGAAAGCGCTACGTGCCTCACGCCAGCGGCCGCCGCACTTCGCAGCATTGATCCTATATTGCCTGGATCCTGCACATCTTCGAGCGCCAGCACCGCATCCGCATTGTCGGGAATTATTTCGGCGACGGGCGTAGGTACGATTGCCATCATGAACGCCGGAGAATCGAGCGTGGAAGCACTCGTCATCAGACTATCGGCCAGCAAATTCCGGCTCGCGGTGTGGCAGCGCGACAACAATTCCAGAACTTCCGCGCGAGCTTCGGCAGATTCGCTTATCGCGACAGCAACCGGTTCACCGATCGCGTCCATGTACGCACGTACGAGGTGGATGCCATCGAGAACCGTCAGCCCTTCCTTCTTGCGCTCGCGCGATGAATGCGCCAACGCGACGAGTTGCTTTACAAATAGATTATCGCGGGAGCGGATGATTTTCATGGGGAAAAAGAAAAATCACAAGCACTGGTGCTGCTCGCAGGCCGTTTATGCTCCAAAATCCCCACCAGCGGCTGATCTGCGCAAATACATTCAATGTCCGAGATGAGACTAAACATGGTTGTCACACGGTGAACAATAATCGCCGCCCAGCTTCGCGCACCGGCGCGAAACTCTGGCGATGGATTTCGCAGGGGCCGACCGACATCAGCGCTTCGAGGTGAACGCGCGTGCCATATCCCTTGTGTCGCGCGAATCCATACTGGGGATAGTGACGGTCAAGTTCGCACATCTCGCGGTCGCGCGCCGTCTTGGCAAGAATTGAAGCCGCTGAAATTTCCGCAATGAGACGGTCGCCCTGCACCACGGCGCGACAGGCGAACGCGACTCTCGGGACATGCAGGCCATCAACCACAACTTCATAATGCGTTGGTCTCGGAACCCGCAATCCCTCGACAGCACGCTTCATGGCCAACAGCGAAGCACGCAGAATATTGAGCGAGTCGATTTCTGCGACGCTGGCGTGCGCGACACAAAAAGCGAGCGCCTTCTGGCGGATTTCAATGTCCAGCGCCGTACGTTTTTTTTCTGACAACATTTTTGAATCCGCCAGGCCGTGAATCGGTCTAGCCGCATCTAGGATTACTGCCGCTGCATAGACCGCACCTGCCAGTGGGCCACGTCCGGCCTCATCAACGCCGCAAATGTGCAGATGCGTATTCATCGGCGACGAATGACTACCCACTATCGCGCAACCGCAACAGACTCTGACGCTGGTGACGGTTGCGATGTGCGCAAGCTTGCGCGCCCGGCAAGATACGGTCGCAGTGCTTCGCGGACACGATCAGGGTTATTGACCGCCAGTTGTGCGTGAATTTCTGCAAATCGCGCGCGCAATGCAGCGGCTGCGTCAGGATGGCGAATCCAGTTACCCATTGCGCGCGCGAGATTTTCCGGCGTCGCGTCATCCTGGAGCAACTCGGGCACCAGCCACTCGCTGGCGAGGATATTCGGTAGCCCAACGTATGGCAAATAGGCTTTTCGTTTCATCAGTCGATAGGTAGTTGACGACATGCGATAAGCAATCACGTGCGGGCAACGCAATAGTGCGGCCTCAAGTGTTGCGGTGCCGCTCGCAACCAGCGCGACATCGGCGGCAGCAAGGGCAAGATTGGCATGACCAAACAAGATCTGCATGGGCAAATCCTGTGCCTGCAATTTCCAGCGCGCCTGATCGAATTGCTCGCGGGTTTCGCGCGTCGCCAGCGGCACCAGAAAACGCGCAGTCGGAAAATCCATGAGCAGGGATTTTGCGGTTTCGATGAACAACTCAGCGTGGTAATCGAGTTCAGTCTGGCGACTGCCAGGCAACAACGCAACGATCAATTCGCCGGGCTTGATCCGCAATTGCTCGCGCGCATTGTCGCGCTGTGGAGTCTGCGGAATGACGTCGGCGCTGGGATGTCCGACAAAGGTCGCCGGTATACCGGCTTTTTCATAGATCGCCGGCTCAAACGGAAACACCGTCAGCATGTGACTGACGGATTCCTTGATCTTGTGGATTCGCTCGCCGCGCCACGCCCAGATCGATGGACTCACATAGTGAATCGTCGGAATGCCGGCGCGCTTGAGTCTTTTTTCGAGTGCCAGATTGAAATCCGGTGCGTCGATTCCGATAAAAAGTGCCGGGCGCTCTTTGAGCATACGATCGCGCAAGCCACGGCGAATAGCGAGAATTTCACGAAAACTTTTTAGCACTTCAACATAGCCGCGTACCGCGAGCCTTTCCATCGCGTACCACGATGTCGCGCCCGCAGACTGCATCTTCGGTCCCGCGATACCGACAAACTCCAGATCGGGATGCTCCGACTTCAATGCCTTGATCAACAACGCGCCCAGAAGGTCGCCGGACGCTTCACCGGCTACGATACCAATTTTCATGAAGCTATCTTCCACCCTATCGGACGATGCCGCGTGTGGATCCGGCAAGGAAATCGGCCAGCAGTTTCAACTCAGGTTTTGCGTTTGCCTCTGCTGCGAGTCGCGCTTTTGCATCTGCAAACGTGAGCCCAGCGCGATACAGGGTCTTGTACGCACTCTTGATATTGGAAATTTGTTCTGGCGAAAAATCGCGCCGCTTCAACCCTTCGGCGTTGATGCCAACCGCCGCGAGCGGGTTACCCCCGAAGGTCACGTACGGTGGCAAATCCATCAACACCACGCTCGACACACCGCACATCACGTGCGCGCCAATTTTCACAAACTGGTGTACGCCGGTAAATCCGCCAAGTGTTACCCAGTCGCCAACGTGAACATGGCCTGCCAGCTGCGTGCAATTTGCGATAGTAGTTTTGTCGCCCACGACACAGTCATGTGCAATATGCACATAGGCCATCAGCCAGTTGTCACTGCCGATAGTCGTAACGCCGCGATCCTGAACCGTTCCGCGATTGAAACTACAGTATTCGCGAATGGTGTTGCGGTCGCCGATTTCCAGCCGCGTCGGCTCGCCGGCATATTTTTTATCCTGGTTGGCCTCACCGAGCGACACAAAATGAAAAATGCGATTGTCGCGACCGATTTTTGTCTTGCCCGTGATTACGCAGTGGTGGCCGATACTGGTGCCATCATTAATTTCAACGTCGCCATCAATGACTGTATACGCACCGACGCTAACACCCGCACCAAGTTTGGCGCGCGGGTCAACGATGGCAGTGGCGTGTATGCTCATTGGCGCTATTATTTGGTAATCAAACGCTGGGTGCACAACAGCTCGGCTTCGCAGGCGAGTTGATCGTCGACCTTGGCGCGGACGGCATATTTGATCAAGCCGCGTTTTTCCAGCATTTTTTCCGCCTCTAGAATCAGGGTGTCGCCGGGAACGATGGGGCGCTTGAAACGTGCGCCATCGACGCCAACAAGATATACGACCATGTTTTCGTCGCGCTTGTCGCCCTTGCTTTTGAACGACAGGAGTGCGGCCGCCTGCGCCATTGCTTCGACAATCAACACGCCCGGCATCACCGGGTAATGCGGAAAATGCCCCTGAAAAAACGGCTCGTTGATGGTGACATTCTTGATCGCGACGATGCGCCTGTCCGGCTCAAGTTCCAGCACGCGGTCAACCAGCAGAAAGGGGTACCGGTGCGGCAGGTACTCTTTGATTTCGGCAATTTCCATCACGCTTTTTGTGGTCACGATGCATCCCCTTTTTTCCTGATCTCTTTGACCTCATTAGCCAGCTTGTCGAACTGGCGCAAATGCGCGATGTTTTTCAGCCAGTCTGCGTGTTTCATTTGTGGCATCACTGCAGTCACCATGCCGGGCTCGGTAATCGATTTTGTTATCAGTGTCATCGCAGAAATGACCGCACCATCACACACTTCCAGATGCCCTGCAAATCCCGCGGCACCGCCGACCATTACGTGCCTGCCGATTCTGGTGCTGCCAGCGATGCCGACGCAGCCGGCGATCACGGTGTGATCCCCGATAAAACAGTTGTGGCCCACCTGAATCTGGTTATCCAGCTTCACATCATTGCCGATAATCGTATCTTCAATGGCGCCGCGGTCAATGGTCGTATTGGCACCGATCTCGCAATCGTCACCGATGATCACACGCCCGGTCTGTGGAATCTTGATCCAGCTTCCGTGGTCACCCTGAAAATCCGGTGCAAAGCCAAAGCCGTCAGCACCTATTACTGCCCCCGAATGAATAATGCCGCGCAAGCCGAGGCTGCAATTGGGATAGATCGTCACACGTGGAGCGATCACACTGTCGGCACCGACACTCACATTTTCGCCAATGATTGATCCCGCGCCAATCTGCACGCGCTCGCCAATGATGGCATTGAACCCAACGGAGACAAATTCACCGATGGCCGCACTTGCCGCTATCACAGCGCCCGCATGCACAACAGCGCTGGGGTGGATACCGCCGGCATGCGATGCTGGTGGACTAAACAACTGTGCGACCCGCGCGAAATAGACGTAGGGATTGGCAGCGACGATACGCGGCTTTGAGGTGATATCGCGATCTTCGGGCCCCACGATGACTGCGCCGGCTGCAGTGCGTCCAAGCGCCGACCGGTATTTTGGATTGGCCAGAAATGTAATCTGCGTCTCATCGGCACTTTCGATCGTGCCAACACCCGCCAGTTGGCTCGCAACTTCGCCTATGCGTTCACCGCCGAGCTTTTGCTGAATGTCTTGCAATTTCATCTCGACATTTTCTCACGAGAATCCTCAATGCGGGCGTGAACAGCCCGCCACTAGGCAGTCACCCCGCATTTAACAAAAAGGGTCGCCCGCAGGCGACCCTTTCGTTTGAAACGCACCAAAAACTGATCAGTTATCCTGAATCACTACACCCTGCAGCGCGTTGGTCGGCCCTACCAGGAAGATCGAATACACCTTGTTGGCTTCAAGTGTGATATTGGGGAGATTCAGTACCTGCGTGCCCGTACCAGCTGAATTCACTGCAAATGCATAGATATTTGCGTCGAAATCGAAATATGAGGAGGCAGATCGTTCGGTCAAGCCGGAAATCGTCGATTGGAAATTCACGAATACATCGAACTGGCCGCCACCGATGCTTCCGTTAACAAAGCGAACGCGCGCCTTGCCAATCGCCGAAGGCAGGGTCGTATCCGGAAGAACCACGGCGACCGAATTTCCAAGACTGCCCGCGAGCATGATAGTTGAATCTTGCGCGGGCGTAAGCGAAAGAGACTGACTGATAACATTCGTCCCTGGTGTTGCCGAGGGACTGATTGTTAATGTACGGGCGGCCGTCGTTGAACCGACGTATCCGGATGCACCTGTAAATGGAACGTTGGACAATCCAACCACGCCATTGAACAGGACATTTACCAATGAATAGCCTGGGTTACCCTGAAAGAAGCGGTAGCGTCCAAGCGTGTTGCGAACCAGCGTAAACGTGCCGGGATCATCGACTTTCAGCACGGCCGCATTGGCGAGCTTGTTGCTGCCAATGGTGTAAATGGCCAGCGTAATACGATCAAGACTGACAAAGGCCATCGTGCCACCGTCGAAAACAACAGTTTTTGTGCCTGCAACGGTCGCACGCAACTGGTAGGTCCCAACTGCGAAGTCGGCTGTTGCTGAAGAGACACCATTTCCAAGCGCTGCAAATGATGGGCTAGTGGTCGACAGATCCACGCCGGGTGCCGTCAGATAAAGGTCGAGTGCATCCAAACCAATCGCGGGCACAGCCACGCGAAAACGGAAGAAGCCAGCCGCAGGCTGCGTGAAGGTATCTTCCTGCAATATCATCGCACGCGGCGAACTCGAGACACCGTAAGTGATCATCGTGTACTTGCCAGCCACTGCTGGCGACAGCGACTGCACAAGTAGTGAACCACCTCCCGATACGCTGGAAACGGTGAAGCTGCGGGTTCCACTATGCACATTGGCATAGCCGCTGGCACTCTCACGAGCCACATTGGACGCAAAACCAGTGGTGGTGGTGGTGGAACCGCTAACATCATCGAACGCAACATTGACGGCGCCATAGTCGACCCCGAAATTGATTACCCGCATGGTCGCATCGGAGCTCGGACTGGCGTTCTTTCCGCAGGACGTCAGTAGTGCCATTGCCGAAAAAATCGCGGCCAATTGAAGCAGAAAGCGCTTGTTCATAGTTATCTCGAAAAGTAAAAAAACAGTAAGTAATCTTTGTTTCCCGCCAAACATCTCGTTTGGCTCACTCGGCATCGTGCGACTCGCACAACACTATTTCAATCTACCACATCAAAATGCCGCCAGTCTTTGCGGCGAATGATGCTGAAACAAATGGTTTCAATTCCATAGGCTTTTTTGGATTCGTATATTTCGCAAAGATTCAACAATCGCGAAGTAAAGGTCATTTATCAGCGAGCGCCTTGATAACTTTGTCCGTAATATCGATTCTTGGACTCGCGAAGGTTGCCTCGTGCAGAATCAAATCGAATTTTTCCTTTTCCGCGATTTCGTTTATCACTTTGTTGGCTCTTTCTTGTAGTGACGACAATTCCTCGCTCTGACGCAAGCTCAGGTCCTCGCGAAACTCTCTTTGCATGCGCTGAAAATCGCGAGTAAGTTGCGCGAGCTGTCGTTCCTTGGCAACACGCTCGGCTTCCGGCAAGGTCACGGCTTCCTTTTGTAACGTCGCCTCAAGGTCGCGCCCCTGTTTTTCCATCTTGTTCAATTCCGTCTGACGGTTCGCAAATTCCTTCTCGAGCTTGACCTGCGCCCGTTTCGCAGGCGCGGCCTCACGGAGTATCCGCTCGCGATTGACAAAGCCTACCTTCGTCTCGACAGCCATGGCACACATGGAAGTCACGAGCGTGAGACAGACGACCATCAGGCGCAGGGAATTAGCCATATCTCGACCTTCTTTGAAAAATCGCATCGAAAATTGCATCAGAATACTCGCCCAAGCAAGAACTGGAATCGTTCGATCTGATCCCCCGGCCTCACGTTCAGCGGTTTTGCCAAGCTGAATTTCAACGGGCCGACCGGTGAGAACCAGCTTACCGCAACGCCAACCGATGTTTTCATATCGTTTATATAGAATTTTTGCCGGTTTCCACGGAAATCCACACCGAAGATATTACCCGCATCTGCAAAAACCGAAAGACGCACCGATTTGTCGGACTTGGTGCCTGGCAGTGGAAAGAGGAATTCTGCATTGGCAACGAAGCGCTGGTTACCACCCAGCGCCTGATTATTGATGTCCAGTGGCCCCAACGTACTTTGCTGATAACCGCGCACCGAATCGACGCCACCGGCATAAAAATTCTTGAAAAAAGGCAGAGGTTTGCCCCCATAGCCGTTCGCATAGCCAAATTCGGCATTGACGTTAAGAACGATCGGCCCCCAGATTGGACGAAGATATTGTGCTTTCGTCTGCAGGCGATAAAATTTCACGTCGCCCCCGGGCAAGCCCATCTCGCCACCTATTTCGATCAGGTATCCGCTTCTCGGAAAGTAGATGCTGTCACGCGTATCACGAGAAAATCCGAGCGATCCGCGCAACGTGTCGCTCTTGCTTCCGAACGTGTTGACGTAATCGATATAGCGCTGCGGGCTGGCTGCATCCAGTCCCAGCTTGGTGCGTTCCGCACCAAGGCCAAAATTTACGCCATCGTATTCGGTGACGGGCACCCCAAATCGCGCTCCCACACCTGTGGACGTCGAGTTATATGATCCCGTTGTCAGAGTGGAGGTATTGAGATCACGCTGGTAAACGTCAAACCCTCTGGCGATACCATCGACCGTCCAGTAAGGGTTCAGGTAAGAGACCTCATAGGCTTTGCTGATGGTGCTGTTATTGACGCGAAACGAAAGTTGGTTACCACTACCGAAAATGTTCGCCTGTGAGACCGAGGCGCTTATTGTCAATTTTTCCGCACTTGAATAACCAACGCCAAATTGCAAACTACCTGTATTGCGCTCCTTGACGGTCACATTCAAATCTACCTGATCGTTGGAACCCGGAACGGAAGGTGTGTCCACGGTGATATCTTCAAAAAAGCTGGTGCGCTCCAGCCTTTCTTTTGAGCGTGCAATTTTCTCATTCGAATACCATGCCGACTCCAACTGGCGCATTTCGCGACGAATCACTTCGTCGCGCGTACGCGAGTTACCTTGCACGTTTATGCGGCGAATATGGACGCGGCGGCCGGGATCGACAAACATCGTAAACGACGCCGTCTTGCTGGCCCGATCCGGTTCTGGCACCGGATTGATATTGGCGAACGAGTAGCCGTCATTACCAAGGCGATCACTGATGCGCTTGACCGAATCGACAATTTTCTGGCGCGAGAATGTCTCGCCAGACTTGAATAACAACAGCGAGCGCATTTCTTCTTCGGAAATTTTCAACTCGCCCTGAAACTTGATGTCAGTAACTTTATAAACCGGGCCCTCGGTAATATTAACGGTGATGTAAATTTTCTCTTTATCCGGTGTAATCGATACCTGCGTCGATTCAATGTTGAACTCCAGATAGCCGCGATTCAGATAATAGGACTTTAGTTTTTCGAGGTCGCCCGACAACTTCTGCTTGGAGTACTGGTCATCTTTTGTAAACCAGGTAAACCAGCCGCCAGTGGTGAGTTCAAACTCCTTAAGCAAGGTTGATTCGGAAAATGCGGACGCGCCGATAATGTTGATATCGACAATCTTTGAAACTTCGCCTTCCTCGATGGTGAATGTCAATGAAATGCGGTTGCGCTCAATCGGCGTCACCGTCGTCGTTACTTTTGCTGAATAAAAGCCGCGGCTGGTGTACTGGCGTTTGATCTCTTTTTCGGCGCGGTCCAGAATTGAACGATCAAAAATTTTCGCTTCGGATATTCCGGCCGATTTCAAACCGTCTTTCAGGTTCTCCTTGGTGAATTCCTTGGCACCGTTAATGTCGATCTGCGAAATTGCCGGGCGTTCCACCAAAAAAACGATGAGCACGTCGTTTTCCACTTCAAGGCGCACGTCGGAATAAAAGCCGGTCGCGTACAGCGCCTTGATCGCTGCTGCAGCCTTGTCGTCATCCATGCTCTCACCGACCTTGACCGGTAGATAGCTGAACACCGTGCCGGCTTCGGTGCGTTGCGCACCCTCGACACGAATGTCTTTGATTACGAACGGTTGGATCGCGAGTGCAGCGGCGGAAAATAAAGCGGCAAGAAGAGCCGAAAGCAATTTGGAGGTATTGTTGAAGCGCATCAATTATTAGCCGGTGACGAGGCGGTGTATGTCGTTGTAGAAGGCAAAAGCCGTTAGGCCGAGCAACAGAGTGAGGCCGACCTGTTGGCCGATTTCCATCACTTTTTCGGAGACGGGACTGCCCTTGAGAATCTCGGCGATATAATACATCAACTGTCCCCCATCCAAGACCGGAATGGGCAACAGATTCAGCACGCCGAGGCTGATGCTGATCAGTGCCAGAAACGTAACATACGTTATCCAGCCCAATTGCGCTGATTGGCCAGCATAATCGGCGATCGTGATAGGACCGGAAAGGTTTTTCCACGAAATGTCGCCGGTGATCATCCTGCCCATCATTTTGAGACTGAACATCGACATGTCCCAGACTTTGGCCCAGGCGCGCGGGATTGCCTCAACCGGACCGTAGCGCACCACAGTGTTAAGTGTTTCGAGGACCTTTCGATCAACCTTCGGCTTCACGCCGATGCGACCGAAAGTCTTGCCATTTTCTGTAACGGATTCGGGAATCACGATTAAGCGCATTTGTGCCCCGCCTCGCTCGATGTCAAGTTCTATTCGCTCGCCCGGTCGCGTTGAAACGCGCGCCACCAATGTCTCCCATCGATCAATGGGTGCTCCCTGCACCTGCAGCACGCGATCACCAGTGCGCAATCCCGCTCGGTCTGCAGCACTATCTGGAATGACCTCATCAAGGACCGGCAGAACTTTCATGCGATACGGGGACATCCCAACCTTGGCCAGGAAATCCTTGTCGAGGTCATCCTTGCCAACTGCTTCCAGGTTGAGGCTCTTAAAACAGCGCTGTCCACCTGCATCTTCAACTTCAATCTCGACGTTGCCTCGTTTGACCGCCGCCTCCAACAACTGGAACCGCGCGTCACCCCACGTCCGGACTGGCGCATCACCAACTTGGGTGATCAGATCGAATTCCGCAAATCCGCCTGCGGCAGCAGCGGAATTGGCAGCAGGTGCGGCGATGTATGGCCTGGTGCCGGGTGCGCCGGAAACGAACAGCGCCCAATACAGGAATGCCGCGAGAATGAAATTGGCGAGTGGCCCAGCAAGCACAATCAGAATGCGCTGCCAGACCGTTTTATTGTTGAACGCACGCGCCCTGTCCGGTGCTTCCGCGCTGCCATCGCGTTCATCGGCCATCTTCACATAGCCACCAAGTGGCAGTGCGCCGATCACCCATTCGGTTTGATCAGGGCCCGCCTTGCGCAACCACAGCGGGCGACCAAAGCCAATCGAAAAACGCAGAATTTTCACATCGCACCAGCGCGCGACCCAGTAATGACCAAGCTCATGGATGGTCACAAGGGTGCCGATGGCTACGGCAAAAGCGGCGATGGTGGTGAGGATCCACATATCTGGAAAGGTCTGACGCAAAAAAGTTTATTTGGCCGCAGTGCGTTGGAGGGGCGAACGCGCAATTCGTTCACGAGCCGCCACGCGAGCATTGCAGTCGGCATCAATAATATCGCTCAACGTCGTCGCAGGCGTGATTGCGGTACCGTGCAGAACATCTTCAATCACGCGCGGAATATCGGTGAACGACAACGTTTCACTCAAAAATGCATCGACCGCAACTTCGTTGGCGGCATTGAGTACAGCTGGTGCGGTACCGCCCAACCTTAGCGCTTCGTACGCGAGGCGCACGCACGGAAACCGTTCGGCGTCCAAAGTGACGAATTCGAGTTTGCCCGCTTTCGCCAAGTCAAGCGTGCCAACGCCGGCATTGATACGATCGGGGAAGCCCAATCCATACGCAATCGGCGTGCGCATATCGGGGTTGCCCAGTTGCGCCATCACTGAGCCATCAAGATATTCGACCATTGAATGCACGATGCTCTGCGGATGAACCACAACCTCAATCATTTCCGCAGGTGCATCGAATAACCAATGCGCCTCAATGACTTCGAGTCCTTTATTCATCATGGTGGCCGAATCAACAGAAATCTTTCGACCCATCACCCAATTCGGATGGGCACACGCCTGATCCGGTGTGACGTCGTGTAGCTCGTTGATCGACCGTGTGCGAAATGGCCCGCCGGATGCGGTAAGTATGATTTTGCGTACGCCGACTTTTGTTAGACCATCGCCAAAATTGCGTGGTAACGATTGAAAGATCGCGTTGTGCTCACTATCGATTGGCGACAGTGTCGCGCCATTCTCGATTACCGCATTCATAAAAATTTGCCCTGCCATCACCAATGCTTCCTTGTTGGCGAGCAGCACAGTTTTGCCCGCGCGCGCAGCAGCGAGCGACGAGGGCAAACCGGCAGCACCGACGATAGCCGCCATCACAACATCAGTGTCGGCATGCGCAGCAATTTCGGAGAGAGCACTTTCACCTGCCAACACTTCCGTGTCACAAGTTGCCCTCTTCAGGCGCACGCGTAGCGCGTCGGCACAAGTCTCGTCCGCAATAACGGCATAGCGTGGGTGAAATTTTTCGCATTGCAATGCGAGTTCTTCGACACGTGAGGACGCGGATAAAGCAAAAACGCGAAAGCGATCAGGGTGCCGCGCAATTACATCGAGCGTACTGACACCGATAGAACCGGTGGAGCCGAGGACGGTGACGTTTCTGATTTTCACGCTCTCAACCCCCCGCTTGCACGAGCACAAACAAACCAGCAAGCGGCAAAGTTGACGTCAAGGCATCAATACGATCAAGAATCCCGCCGTGTCCAGGCAGAAGACTACTGGAATCTTTCATCCCCGCACCGCGCTTCATCCATGATTCAAACAGATCACCGATCACCGAGGCAACTGCCAGCAGCCCAAAAAAAACAAACAGGACAACAAGATTGGATCGCAATTCTTGCGACCACGTATGTTGACCAACAAAACTATTCGCAACCAGGAATTGCCAGAGGAAAAAATACGCGGCCACGCCAGCGATGCCGCCGAGTGCGCCTTCGACTGTCTTGCCCGGGCTGATTGCTAACGCAAGTTTGTTTTTGCCAAAACGCTTGCCAATAAAGTAGGCAGCGATGTCCGCGACCCATACGATGGCGGCGAACGTCAGCAGCAACCAGGGGCTGACGTCGCGCAAAAAAAGCAGTGCCAGCAAGGTCGGAATCACCACGACCCCACCAGCGAGTGCATTCCACCAGCGGTTTGCCGGTCGCCATAACTTCAATAGCCACACCGGCACCGCGAACAACCAAAACAGCGCCGCGACGATAAAACCTGCCAATGCGATCGAGGCAAAGCGTATGCCGCATAGCTGCCCCTGAAAGTAGACGAGAAAAATCAGTCCGCAAAGGGCTAGCGAAAACGTCAAATAAGCGCGGGAACCAAAAACGGAAAGCTGGCAAAACCTGCTCCACTCCCAGCAGGCGACAACCGCAATGCCGGAAGCGAACACGCCCCATGCCCAGTCCGGGAACAGAAACAGCGCGATCAGGATGATCGGCAAAATCACGAGCGCGGTGATGACGCGTGTCTTGAGCACGGTGGTCGGAGGCGGTTACGGCCTGATGTTGACGATTGGGATAATGCTACGCGACGTTGGCATCGGCGGTCGTTTTGGACGACACCAATTGCTCGCTGGTGCGGCCGAATCGCCGTTCGCGTTGGCGATAGGAATCGATCGCCTTCAACAGGCTCTCACGACCGAAGTCCGGCCAGAGTTCCTGGGTGAAATGAAATTCGGTGTACGCCAACTGCCAGAGCAGAAAATTGCTGATGCGCTCCTCGCCGCCGGTGCGAATGAAAAGATCCGGTTCTGGCGCATAAGCCATGGAGAGATGCTGTGCCAGCTCTGTTTCGGTAATTTCGGCAAACTCTAGTATTGGCGAGGCTTCCGGAGCATCTATCGCCTGCGAAGCCCGTGTTTGCTGGAGTTTTTCCTTTTGCGCCCGATTGGCTGCCTGCAAAATATCCCAGCGCCCGCCGTAGTTGGCCGCCACTGTCAAGGTGAGCTTGGTGTGATCTTTGGTGAGATCTTCGCCCCTTGCAATCAGTTCACGGATACGTGCATCGAAGGGTGCCAAATCGCCGACTACCTTGAAACGGACTTTGTTGTCGTTCAATTTGGCAACTTCGTTTTCAAGTGCCCCCACGAACAATTGCATGAGTACCGAAACTTCATCGGCAGGACGGCGCCAGTTCTCGCTGGAGAACGCAAACAACGTCAGATACTCAATGCCCAGATCACCGCAAGCCTTGACCGTTTCGCGCACCGCGCTCACACCGCGCTTGTGCCCTGCGACACGCGGCATGAATCGTTGCTTGGCCCATCGGCCATTGCCGTCCATGATGATGGCGACATGACGAGGCACATCGCTTACCTCGGGAATGGATTGAGTGGAACTCTTATACACGGTGCAATGCAAAAGTGGTGTCGGCCTAAACCGACATCAACTCTTTTTCCTTTTCAGCAACCGCGTGGTCAATCTCTTTGATGAAACGATCGGTCAACTTCTGCACGTCGTCCTGCGCACGCTTTTCGTCGTCTTCAGGTATTGTTTTTGCCTTAAGCGCATCTTTAAGCGCTGTGTTGGCATCGCGGCGGATATTGCGGACAGCAACCTTCGCATGCTCACCGTCACTCTTGACGACCTTGGCAAGTTCCTTGCGTCGCTCTTCAGTCAGCGGCGGCATCGGCACACGTATTGAGTCTCCCGCAGAAGTTGGATTCAGGCCAAGTCCCGAGTCGCGAATCGCTTTTTCGATGTTGGCCGCGAGTTTTTTTTCCCACGGCTGCACTGTGATGGTTCGTGCATCTGTCAGTGTCACGTTCGCCACCTGCTTCAGGCCCATCATGGTTCCGTAGTAATCGACCTGAATGTGATCAAGCAGCCCGGTATGGGCACGACCCGTACGCACTTTGGCAAGATCGTTTTTCAACGTATCGAGCGATTTCCCCATTTTTTGCTCGCACTGCTTTTTCAAGTCTGCGACGTTCATGCGCTCACTCCACTAAAACGCTCAAGCGTGTACAAGTGTACCTTCATCTTCGCCCATCACGACTCGCCTGAGCGCACCGACCTTAAAGATCGAAAACACGTTGATCGGCAACTTCTGATCGCGGCAGAGCGCAATTGCGGTAGCGTCCATCACCTTCAAGTTCTTGATCATGACCTCATCAAACGTGAGCTGATGATAACGCGTCGCCGTCTTGTCTGTCTTCGGGTCTGCCGTGTAGACGCCATCGACCTTGGTCGCCTTCAACACGATTTCGGCTTCCATCTCGCGGCCACGCAATGCGGCGGCGGTATCGGTGGTGAAGAACGGGTTGCCGGTACCGGCGGCAAAAACAACCACCTTGCCTTCTTCGAGATAGCGCATGGTTTTACCGCGAATGTACGGTTCAACTACCGGCTCGATATTGATGGCCGATTGCACACGGGGAATCATGCCCGCTTTTGAAAGCGCATCCTGCAACGCAAGCGAATTGATGACCGTCGCCAGCATGCCCATGTAGTCGGCCGTGGCGCGATCCATGCCCGCCGCACTCGTCGATACGCCGCGGAAAATATTGCCGCCGCCGATGACGATTCCGACGGCCACACCCATATCGACAACCTCCTTGATTTCACCAACGATGCGCTCGATGGTCGGCCGGTTAATGCCGAACACGTCGTCGCCCATCAGTGCTTCGCCGGACAACTTGAGGAGGATTCTTTGATATTTAGGTGTCGTCATCACTCGTCCTTTCGTATTATTCGGTGCCGGTTTGCAACCGGCCCGCCGTTCTCGCCCTCTCTGCGGGAGAGGGCCGGGGTGAGGGCAATTTTCTCAAGTTTGATCGCGGATTGTGTCTGCAATCAGTCAAAAAAACATCAGGTAATACAAACCGGGGAAGCGTATTTGCGCTTCCCCGAAAACACTGCTTATCGCGCGGCTGCCGCTGCTGCTTCAGCAACTTCTGCCGCAAAATCCGTCACTTTCTTTTCAATACCTTCGCCAACGACGTACAGCGTGAACGCATTGATAACTGCGCCTTTGGACTTCAGAAGCGCCTCAATCGTCATCTTGTCGTCCTTCACAAACGGCTGGCTCAAAAGCGAAACTTCTTTCAAATACTTGGCGATGGAACCCTCAACCATTTTGGTCACAATTTCTGGTGGTTTGCCGGATTCGGCCGCTTTACCTGCTGCAACCGCGCGCTCTTTGGCGATGTCTTCCGCAGGCACACCACTCGAGTCGAGTGATTTTGGCTTTGAGGCCGCGATATGCATCGACACATCTTTTGCAAGCGTCGCGTCGCCACCGGTGATGTCGACCAACACGCCAACTTTTGCACCGCCGTGAATATAGTTGTTCAGTGCACCCTTGGCCGCGATGCGCACGAAGCGGCGGATCGACAAGTTTTCACCGATCTTGCCAACCAGCGCCCGGCGGGTTTCTTCGACCGTGGTACCGCCGATAGTCAGCGCTGAAAGTGCGGCCACGTCAGCAGGACTCTGCGTCGCCACCATTTCTGCGAGTTTCACCGATAAGGCGAGGAAGTCATCGTTCTTGGCCACGAAATCGGTTTCGCAATTCACTTCAACTATTGCACCCAGTTTTTGGTCAACGGAAATATGAATCGCCACCACACCTTCGGCCGCCACACGGCTGGCCGCTTTGCTAGCTTTGTTTCCCAATTTCACGCGCAGAATTTCTTCCGCTTTTTCCAGGTCACCACCGGCTTCGGTGAGCGCCTTTTTGCATTCCATCATCGGCGCGTCGGTTTTCTCGCGCAATTCTTTGACCATTGCTGCCGTAATCTCTGCCATTTCCGTTTCCTATCCTGTTAACAAGGTCGTTCGCGCAATAAAGCCTAAACGGCCCCAGTGTCAGCGATACAACCTTTTTGATTTCTTAATTACAAAAACTGCAACTTAAAAAAAAGGGGCCGGAGCCCCTTTTATCCGATTTCAGAACTTACTTCGCTTCCTCCTCGGTGACTTCCACGAGTCCCTCCGCGGGAGCAATCATTTCCTGTATCACCGTGTTCTTGCCTTCGAGAATCGCGTCGGCCACACCGCGTGCGTACAAGCGGATCGCACGAGTCGAGTCGTCATTTCCCGGAATCACATAGTCCACGCCGTCGAGCGAATTATTGGTATCAACCACACCGATAATCGGCACGCCGAGTTTCCTCGCTTCGGTAACTGCAATCTTGTGGTAGCCGACGTCAATGACAAAAATCGCGTCTGGTACGCCGCCCATTTCCTTGATACCACCCATCGAACGCTGGAGTTTTTCCATTTCGCGCGAATACATCAAGGCTTCTTTTTTTGACAATTTTTCGAGTGAGCCATCTTCGGCCATCGCTTCAAGTTCCTTGAGGCGCTTGATCGAGCCCTTCACCGTTTTGTAATTGGTGAGCATGCCGCCCAACCAGCGGAAGTCGACATAGGGCATCCCAGCACGCTGCGCCTCTTCCAGCACGATTTCGCGGGCTTGACGCTTGGTGCCTACGAACAGAATGGTGCCTTTCTTGGACGCGAGTTGACGCACAAACTTGAGCGCGTCCTGATACATCGGCAGCGACTTTTCAAGATTGATAATATGGATTTTGTTGCGGGCACCGAAAATGTATGGTGCCATCTTGGGATTCCAGAAACGGGTCTGGTGTCCGAAGTGGACGCCCGCCTCCAACATTTGACGCATGGTTACCGACATGAAAAACTCCAAAAAGTTAAGGTTAGCCTCCCCTCGCAAGACTTTCATGGCTTTTTCATCACCGGGAAAGACCTTAACGGTGCAAGGGTGCGAATTTGCCCGATCCAAAAAATCAATGTGAATTTGAATCGAAACAGTCCGTTAGTATAGCCCAAAATATCGAAAGAAATCAAATACATTATGGAAAGTTGGCGCATCGCCCTGTTGTTTGCCATCCGCCTTGCACTGTCGGCTGCGATCCTGTGGACGGTCTTCCATTATCTGGGAATGATCTTTTTCATACTTGCCATCCCGATTGCCGGCGTTTTGCTTGCAAAACCAATTATCGAAGCAGGCGGGGCATGGCTGCATTGGGCCAAGAAGCAGCCCTACGCCGAATGGCATGGCAACTACTACGAATTCGCCGGCACGCAAATTCGCATGGTTGAAGTTGGGCGCGAACTTTGGGTGGTGGACACAGATTTGCTGCGGGTGATCGGCGAAAAGCCGTCGCTGTTGCTTGTCGGCCATTACGATGCCCTCGAATATGGTGCCATCGACGATACCAATTTCCATGGATTCTCGCCGGTCGGGGCCGCGAAGGTGCTACAAAAAAGTACGCATTACGAATCCAAACGAATGCTGATGTGGCTACAACGCGAGGTCTACAAACAACATGCGCGCAAGCTCGAACTGGCAACAATGACGGTCAAGCCATAGCGCCGAACGCCTCTCCCGGCTATACTTCGGCCTTCGGAAGCTCTGATTTATTCCATTTCGGTTATCTTGCATCGATATTGGGGCATCTGCGGCGTTGCACTCCTCGTGCGGTAGCCAAGGCAACGCACCTTCGTCGCGCGCCTTGCATATGCCCCAATCTCAACGCAACTTAACTCGAAAGCGAATAAGTCAGAGTTTCCTATTTTTGGCATTGAAATTAAATTGTGAACGTCTCTCTCAAAACTCCCCAAGACATCGAAAAAATGCGCGTGGCTGGTCGCCTCGCCTCGGAAGTGCTCGACTTCATTACGCCATACGTCAAACAAGGCGTGACGACAGAGAAACTCGACCAGCTTTGCCACGATTACATCGTCAATGTGCAGGGCACGATTCCCGCGCCGCTCAATTACGCACCGCCCGGACATCGGCCGTATCCAAAATCAATCTGCACATCGGTCAATCATCAGGTCTGCCACGGCATTCCCGGCGACAAGGTGTTGAAGCAGGGCGACGTGATCAATATTGACATTACTGTCATCAAGGATGGTTACCACGGCGACACCAGTCGTATGTTTTATATCGGCGAGCCGTCCATTCAGGCAAAGCGCCTCTGTGAGAGCACCTATGAATCGATGTGGCGCGGTATCAGCAAGGTAAAACCAGGCGCGACACTCGGTGATATTGGCAATGCCATCCAGGTGTTCGCTGAAGGCAATGGTTTTTCGATCGTGCGCGAATTCTGCGGCCACGGTATCGGCAAAAAATTTCACGAGGATCCGCAGATCTTGCATTACGGTAAAGCGGGTACCGGCATGACGCTGAAGGCCGGCATGATTTTTACCGTCGAGCCGATGATCAATGCAGGCAAACGCGATATCCGTATGCTGGGCGATGGCTGGACCGTTGTAACCGCCGACCATAGCCTGTCGGCGCAATGGGAACATACGGTGCTGGTGACCGAGGACGGATTTGAAGTATTGACGCAATCGGCTGGCACGCCACCGATGCCCGCGAATCTTTCCTGACCCGCCACTAAAAGCTGATCGTGGTTTCTCGCGCAGCCACCGTGGCCGTCACATCTGTCGGTAACCGCAAAGACGAGCGCACCGCACTCACCCGAGCCGCTTATGTAAAGTACATTCGCGATTGGTTACTGGGTCAGCGCGATGCACTGAAAAGCGCTTACCAGAAACGTCCGCAGCCAGATCGCAATCTGCGCCGCCACGCAGCCGTGGTGGACGATGCTGTGCGGCGCATTGCCACCGATATAGTACTACCCGGCAATATCGCCATCGTGGCCGTGGGGGGCTACGGACGCGGATTCCTGTTTCCTGCTTCAGACGTCGATCTCTTGGTGCTGCTGCCAGACGGGACGGCGGCGGATGCCAACGTGGAGGCGTTTGTCAGCCTGCTATGGGATGTCGGCCTTGAACCCGGCATCTCGGTGCGCACGCTCGCGGAATGCGTTGAAGAAGCGGTCAAGGATGTCACGGTAGACACGGGGCTCTTGGAAATGCGCGGCGTGTGGGGCGATCTGGATTTGGTGGAGCAACTTCGGCGCGCACTCAAAAAATCGCGATCAGTCAGCGCATTTTTTGCCGCGAAAATCGAGGAACAAAAACGCCGCCACGCGCGCCACCATGACGTTGCCCTCAACCTCGAACCAAACATCAAGGACAGCCCGGGAGGCCTGCGCGATTTGCAAACGGTGCTCTGGCTTGCCAAAGCGGCCGATCTGGGCGACGACTGGAATGCGCTCCAAACCGAGGGACTGATCACGCCTTACGAATTGAAGATGATCAGCCATCACCGACACGTTCTGATCGATATCCGCATCCGCCTTCATTACTTGGCAAAGCGACGCGAAGACAGGCTCGTGTTTGACTATCAAACCGAGCTTGCGAAGGAATTGAAACTCGAAGGCGGCAAAAACAAGCTGCCTTCCGAAGTGCTTATGCGCCGTTACTACCTCACGGCAAAAGCGATCTGGCAAATGAATTCGATCATGCTGCCAACACTGCTTGAACGCATCTCGCTGCGTCGCAAGGATGAAATCAAAAAAATCGACGATGAATTCGATGTCGTCAACGGCAACATCGCAGCACGCGACGCAAAGATTTTCAAACGCGATCCGCGCGCCATTTTCCGCGCTTTTCTCGCCTTGCAGAGTGTCAGGGACGCAGAATTCTTCGAGCCGGAAACATTGCGTGCGCTGTGGCGATCCGTGCACTTGATCGACAAGAAATTTCGCGAAGACGCTGAAGCAAATCGCTTGTTCCTGAAAATACTGCAGAGCGAAAAAGTCACCTTCACACTGCGCCGCATGAGCCGTTACGGCGTGCTCGGCCGCTACATCCCCGCCTTTGGCCGCATTTCCGGACAGATGCAGCATGACCTGTTCCACGTTTACACGGTCGATGAACATATCCTCATGGTGATTCGCAATTTGCGAAGGCTGGTATTGCCGCGATTCACTCACGAATTTCCGTTCTGTCACGAACTCGCACGCGATTTTGCGCGGCCCGAAGTGCTCTATCTCGCCGCCCTCTTTCACGATATCGCCAAGGGCCGTGGCGGCGACCATTCCGCGCTGGGCAAAAAAGATGCGCGACTGTTTTGCAAAAAACTGCTGGTCTCGAAAGCCGATACCGAGCTTGTCGCGTGGCTGGTGGAAATGCATTTGCAGATGTCGGCTGCAGCGCAGAAGCAGGACTTGTCAGACCCTGAGGTGATTGCCCATTTTGCGAAGCGCGTGGGTGACGAGCGCCGCTTGATCGCCCTGTATTTGCTCACCGTCGCTGACGTGCGCGGCACCAGCCCGCATGTGTGGAACGCGTGGAAAGCAAAGCTGCTCGAGCAACTGTTTCGCGCCACCCGTAAATTACTGCGCGGCGATGCTGTGCCGAACGAACACTGGATTGAAAACAAGCGCACCGATGCGCTGGCACTGTATCGCCAAAGCGACAGCGTTCACGAAAAGCCACCGCTGTGGGCTCATGTGAGAGACAGTTATTTTCAGCGTTTCGAGCCCGCCGAAATGGCGTGGCATGCGCGGGTGCTCGACGCCGATGCATCACCCGCAGCGGCGATTGTGCGAGTACGTGCCCTCGATGAAGCTAACGACGCTGATCAGGAAGGATTCGCCGTGATGGTCATGACGCCGGATCAGCCCGGCTTGTTTGCGCGCATCACCGGCTACTTCGACAAGCTTGCCTTCGATATCGCTGCGGCCAAGATCTACACCACCAATCACAAATACGCACTGGATGCATTCCAGATTCTGCCGAAGTCTGGTGCTACTTCGCGCTACAAGGACATCGCCGCCACGATTGAGCGCGGTCTCGCGCGTGCCCTCGATGACCCTGCCATGCAGCAATCGCCGCACTCGGGACGCGTCGCACGTCAGGTCAAGCACTTCCCGTTTGCGCCCACGGTTTCGCTAACGCCCGCACGACAAAAGCGGTCTTTTGAACTGAACGTCAGTTGCGCCGATCGGCCCGGATTGCTGTCGTCAATGGCGCGGGTGTTTCTGGCCTTCGACGTCAATCTGCAAGATGCGCGCATCACCACGCTCGGGCAACGCGCGGAAGACGTGTTTATCGTCGCGAACAGGAAATTGGGTGACGCCACGTTCGCTGCA
>JANYFH010000065.1 GCA_025362705.1 Betaproteobacteria bacterium | reverse complement strand
CCGGCGGTTCGCTCTTTCTACGCGAACGTGGGGCAGATTTCGATCGGATCGCTCGCATTATTGCAGGTCGGGCGTGGCCTGATGTGGACAGGTCTGGTCTTTCTGATCGTGCGAGCCCTGCAAGGGTCGACACTGCAAAAGGCGCTACTGAGCGGTGTAACACTCGCGCTGCTCATGAGTCTGCAATTGCTTTACCCGAACGGCGTCATGCCGTGGCCTGTGCGAAGCATGCATATCATCGAAATCGGTGTGTCGAACATGATATTCGGCATGCTGGCGGCGTTCATATTGCTCAGCGGTGCACGGATGCGCATTTTAACGGCGCCTTAACGCTGGCAGCGGCAAGTGTGACGTGAGAGCACAATTGATTCAATATCAAGCGCTGGCGCGGCTCTCCAGGCGTTTTAAGCCGAAACAGCGCGCCAAATGGCGATCTACGAGTTAGCGATGTACAAACTCATTTGGGCCTGTGCGCTGCTACGTTGCGAGATCTGACGCAGGATTTCTTCGAGATCCATGGCGTCAAGAAAGAATACGTGCCTCGCCCCTGTGATTCTTGCCAAAAATAATTTTCACCTCGCCGTGACTTTTTCCACCGTCGGCGCGAATAACGCATCATGCAAGCAAATCTCACCCCCAACGTCATGTCCACGGACGACCACCCCAACGCCATGCCATCGACCTCTGCTCACCTGACCGAGGAGTTTGTCGCTCGGCTGGAGAAACACCAGCGGATTCTTTTCAAGGTCGCCTACATGTACTGTCGCGACCGCGACGACCGGCAGGACCTGGTGCAGGAAATGCTCATCCAAGTGTGGCGCTCTTATGAGCGGTTCGATGACCGGGTCCAGTTCTCGACGTGGATGTACCGCATCGCGGTGAACGTGGCCATCACGCATTACCGCAGCGAGGGCCGACGCCTTCGCGACTCGGTGCCGCTGGAAGAATACGGCCTCGATATCGCTGCCGCCGATTCGCTGTATGACGACACTAACGACAACATGCGTTCGTTGCGCCAGTTGATCGATGGACTCGACGAACTGAACCGCGCGCTGATCCTGCTTTTTCTCGAAGGCTTCAGCAGCGAGGAAATCGCCGAAGTCGTCGGCATCAGCGCCAGCAACGTCAGCACCCGCATCAACCGGCTCAAGACCAAACTGCAAGTCGATTTCCAAGCACAGCACGAGCAGCATGCGCTGCACTCACCACACCCACAGAAAGAAGGAAAAAACAAATGAACCTGACCCTCGATGACCTGAAAACCGAATGGATGGGGCGCGATCGCCTGCTTCAAGCCAGCCTGCGCATGAATACGCTGATGCTTCGCGAAACCATTCTTGAGAAACATAGCGCCAAACTGGGCGGTGCCACCGCAGGCAACGTGTTCCAAATACTCTTCAGCATCCCGTTCCTCACCTTCTTCGGCTGGTTCATCGCCCGCCACATCGACCAGCCGGCATTCCTGCTGCCGGCAGTGTTGCTGCAGGCCTGGACCGTGGTGATGCTGGCATTGAACATCCAGCAGCGCAGCCAGTTGCGCAACCTCGATTACAGCCGCCCGGTGCTGGAACTGCAAAGCCAGATTGAGCAGATCAAGATCACGCGGCTAAACACGTTCAAGTGGGCGTTTCTCACCGGGCAACTGCTGTGGTGGATTCCGTTTGTGCTGGTGCTGTTCAAAGGCTTGCTCGGCGTGGACCTGTATACCGTCTCCGCATTCATGCCGACATTCATCGCCTGGAATATTGGCTTCGGTGTCGCCTTTATTCCGGTCGCGTTATGGGCATCGAAGCTGCTGGTGGGGAAGCTGGGTGGCTTGCCGAAGTTCCAGAAATTCACGGATGGGATTGCCGGCAGCGATGTGGTGGTGGCGAGGGAATTTATGGTGAAGCTGGCGCAGTTTGAGCGGGAGGCCGAGGGGCGGTGACTGCTGAAAGGGTCAGGTCTTTCATGTGAAATGCGATAGCGAAAGACCAGACCCGGGCCGGCGCGTGCAGCTTGAAACGAGGTCAGCGCCTGGCTATTTCTTATTCTGCATTTCTCCATATCGCCTGCTCAGTGCCAGGCCAGTTGCCAACATAGCCGGGCGCGAGATAAACAGATTGAGCATGCGGACATCCAGCGCGCTCAACTCTTCCGCGCGGCGAAGGCTATCGACAGCGTCCTTGCTTCCCGGTGATTTTGCTTCAAGGTCCGCCCACTTCGCGTAGTAAGCAGCGGCCAATGTGTAACGACCGACGCCATAGTCCATCAGCGTGAGTGCCTTCTCTCCATATGTAATAGCGCCGGCGTAGTCATTCATATTGAAAAGCCGGTGGCGTGCATAGTCGCCCCAAAACCACGCGACTTGCGGTGCCAACTTGGTGCGTGTGCTCTGCCATTTTTCCAGCTTGTCGGTTTGGTCGCCTTTGAGTTCTTCGTACGCAAAAATCAGTTCCGTGCAATAACCCGCTGCCACTCTCGGGTCCGACTTGAATTCGTCGTAACCCTTGGTCGCGATCTCGACGGCCTTTGCATAATCTTTCCGCTGAAACGCGACCTGTGCGATCTGCGACTTGAGGAACGGATAGCCGGACTTCATGGCCGTCACTTTCTTTTGCAGCACCTCGGCTTCGTCAAGCTTCCCTTGCATCATCTTGGAGTAAGCCAACATTGCCAATGCA
>JANYFH010000055.1 GCA_025362705.1 Betaproteobacteria bacterium | reverse complement strand
GATGAATATGATGAAAGAAGGCTTTATGGACGAAAACAAATCGAAGGCTTTGGCTGCGGCGCTTTCGCAAATCGAAAAGCAGTTCGGCAAAGGCTCGATCATGAAAATGGGCGAGAGCGGCTGCATTCCCGACATCATCGCTGTTTCCACTGGGTCACTTGGGCTCGATATCGCGCTTGGCATTGGCGGTCTGCCGCGTGGCCGCGTTGTCGAAATCTACGGCCCTGAATCCTCCGGCAAAACCACGCTCACGCTGCAAGTCATCGCCGAAATGCAAAAGACCGGCGGTACTGCCGCGTTCATCGATGCCGAACACGCGCTCGATCCGCAATACGCCGCGAAGCTCGGTGTCAATATCAATGATTTACTGATTTCGCAGCCGGATAACGGCGAACAGGCGCTTGAAATCGCCGACATGCTGGTGCGTTCCGGCTCGGTCGACATCGTGGTTATCGATTCGGTTGCTGCCCTGACCCCGCGTGCCGAGATCGAAGGCGAAATGGGCGACCAGTTGCCCGGGCTTCAAGCGCGTCTGATGTCGCAAGCGTTGCGCAAGCTCACCGCCAATATCAAACGCTCAAACACCCTGGTTATTTTCATCAACCAGATCCGTATGAAAATCGGCGTCATGTTCGGCAGTCCCGAAACCACCACGGGCGGCAATGCGCTCAAGTTCTACGCGTCAGTCCGTATCGATATTCGCCGCATTGGTGCAATCAAGAATGGCGACGAAGTGATCGGTTCCGAAACCCGTGTGAAAGTGGTCAAGAACAAAGTTGCACCGCCGTTTCGCATTGCTGAATTCGACATTCTGTATGGCGAAGGCATTTCACGCGAAGGCGAGATTATCGAACTGGGCGTGGTCCACAAGATCGTCGATAAATCCGGCGCGTGGTATGCCTACAAAGGCGAGAAGATTGGCCAGGGCAAGGACAATACCCGCAAGTTCCTCAAAGAAAATCCCGAAATGGCACAAGAAATTGAAGCCAAGATTCGCGCCGCCGTTGGTGTTGGCGTGAATGTCGGTGGTGGCAGCGACAAGAGCGAAGAAGTCGAAGAATAATTGCGTGGGAACCGCTGACTAAATCGCTTTCGATAGGATTGTGTTGAGATTGGGGCATATGCAAGGCGCGCGACGAAGGTGCGTTGCTTTGGCTTCCGCGCGAGGAGTCGCAGTTGGCAAACCCGGCCGCAGCGCCCCAAACCGACGCAAGCATATCGGAATGGATTTAATCAGGGGTTCCCTTGCTGATAGTCGATGGTTGGGCCGTTCGGATTCATTGTATTGAGCGAGAGCGGCCCTTTTTTCGTCCCAATTCATTGAGGTTTGACATGCACGCAAATTTTTTTCTGGAAGCATTAAAACAAAAAACGGCGGTGCCACAACGGCTGCATGCGCATTTGCGCCAGCGTTTCCCTTCAGGTTCACGTTTGCAATCACGTCCGCAGCGTGAGCACCCCGTCGCCGTCTGTACCCGCTGTGCCGCATTCTCTTTTTCGGCCAGCGCGATCAATCAGCCTTGTACGCGCTCTCGCGCAGGCGACCCTTGTCCCGGAAAATTCGCCAGCACTTTGTCAACACAGGCCTGGCAGAAATGTCCGACATGCGAAGCCACCGGATGGCAAAGCCGCATGGTGTGTTCGCACTGCCAGAGTCTCGGCTGGCTGTTTGCCCGTAAGCACTAGCCGATCAACGCAAAAAGGAGCGAAGCCATGCGTTATGCCGTCGTGATTGAGAAGTCCGAAAATCGCTTTTGTGCCTACGTCCCCGATTTGCCAGGCTTCATGAAAACCGGTGCATCCATCGATGAGATCGAAGCCGATATTCATGACGCGATCGTGCATCACCTCGATGCGCTTTGCGACGATGGCCGACAGATTCCCGCGCCGACTGCAATTGTTGAATACTGTGAGTTGGTGGCCTAGATGATCGTTGCGCGTGGATAGTCTAAATACTGACGCTGCTTTTGTGGTTACGAAGCCCGAAAACAAGGCACTCGTAACTGCCGCGTTGAGGCTACTTGCCCGCCGCGATTATCCCCGCGCTGAATTCATCAAAAAACTCGACGCAGCCGAGTTCGACAAGGAAGAAATCGAGGCAGCAGCGGATTGGTGTCATGCGCAGGGATTTCTGAATGAAACCCGCTTTGCAGAATCAACCTCCCGTCGCCTTGGTGCGAAGTACGGAACACAGAGAGTGGCGCACACAATGCGGCAAAAAGGCGTTGCCGAGGATCACGTCACTGCGGCAATCTCAACGCTGAAAGAAAGCGAGCCGGATCGCGCTTCTGCGCTGTGGACCAGAAAATTCGGAAGAGTTGCGGAATCTGCAGATGAGAAATCCAAACAGATTCGTTATTTGCAATCGCGTGGATTCAGTTTCGCAATTATCAAGCAGGTAATTGCTGGAACCTTTGAGCCGCAGTGATTTGCGGCGCAGCAGTGTATGACTGCGGCGCATTTGCCTTGCAAGCGCGGCTAGCGGAAATAATTATTCGATGACGCCGATATTTTCGAGCCGCTCGTAAGCGCCAAGAGCTTGTTCCCAGCATTGGGATCCACGCTCATCCACGTCAGGGGCGCTGCTGCAATGACAACCAGTACAAAAAGAACTACCGTACGCCGCGTCATAATTTAGCCTTTGATTCGCAAGTGACTACCCGCGCAATTCGTCATAATTTAGCACGCAAATGTCACTGCGGGGAAAGGACGCAGAACAACGGCGCATTAATAGCCTCAGCGTATAATATTTTCTCAATTTCGCTAGCTAGAGTCCGCTATGGCAAAAGTATCCCTGCTTCCCGTCAAGCAAACCAGTATTCACGAAGATGGTGACCGTAACCCCGGTACCAAATTCGATCTTGGCCCCGTCAAGGATGTGCGCGTGAATCGCAGCGCGGTTGAGCGCCGCGCCGCAACGATGTCGACGCGCCGCACCGTCAAAAAAGAACATCAGGCCGCGTGGCTTATTCACGCTGTGAAAAACATCGACCTCACTACACTGAGTGGCGACGACACCCCTGGCACCGTGAAGCGTTTGTGTGCGAAAGCCCGCCAGCCGATTCGCGATGAGTTGCTGCGCGATGTCGGCTATCCCGACAAACTCGCCACCGGCGCCGTGTGCGTGTATCACCACTTCGTCGCCACCGCGGTGGAAGCGCTGCAAGGCTCCGGCATTCCGGTTGCTGCGGTTTCCACCGGTTTTCCTGCTGGCCTCAATCCGTTCCCGCTAAAGATTGAAGAAATCATCGCCAGTGTCAAAGATGGCGCTGCCGAAATCGACATCGTCATCTCGCGCGAACACGTGCTCAATGGCGACTGGCGCGCGCTCTACGACGAAGTCAAAGCCTTCCGCGAAGCCTGTGGCCCCGCACACATGAAAGCCATCATCGCCACCGGTGAACTAGGCACACTGAAGAACATCATGCGCGCCAGTATTGTGTGCATGCAAGCCGGTTCGGATTTCATCAAAACCTCAACCGGTAAAGAGCCGACCAATGCCACCATCGCCGGCTCACTGGTGATGGTGCGTGCGATCCGTCAATACCATGAGCAGACGGGTGTGAAAGTCGGTTTTAAGCCGGCAGGGGGGATTCGCACTGCCAAGCAGGCGCTGGATTGGCTGATCCTGATGAAAGAAGAGCTTGGCGACGAATGGATGCAGCCACATTTGTTCCGGCTCGGCGCGTCAGCGCTTATCAACGATATTGAACGGCAGTTGGAACATTTTGCATATGGGCGCTATGCGTCGATGCAGTATCAGCCGCTGGGATAAACGTGGACACAAAACAAGCCCTGCGGCCGTGCCTCGCGAATTCGAGCCGCCTGCGGCCGCAGGAAGTCCCTAAGGGACAGGCGGCGAGGTGGGGAGCATATCAATGATTTACTGTCTCCCCAGCCTGCGCCAAGGACACGTGCCAAAAGCATCAAATAACAAGATGCTACCGCAGCGAAAAATAGAATTAACCAGTAACAAGCCCGGAAAGAAAAAATGAAAGTCGCAGAACTAACCAAATCCCTCGCCTACGGTGCCGCCCCCGAAGCAGCAAAACCGGCACTCGACTGGATCAGCGAGCACGAGGGAAAATTCAAACTCTTCATCGCGAACGAGTGGAAGAATCCCTCGGGCAAAGAGTGGTTCGATTCCATCAACCCCGCGACGGCAAAGAAACTCGCAAGCATCGCACAAGCAACAACGTCCGACGTCAACGCCGCCGTCAAAGCCGCTCGCAAGGCTTACCCCTCATGGTCCGCAACCCCCGGTCACATTCGTGCGCGCTACCTGTACGCCATCGCGCGGCAAATCCAGAAACACTCGCGCATCTTCGCCGTGCTCGAAACAATGGACAACGGCAAGCCGATTCGCGAGACTCGCGACATCGATATCCCGCTCGTCGCGCGCCACTTCTATCATCACGCCGGCTGGGCGCAATTGATGAGCAAGGAATTGCCCGATCATCAATCGCTTGGCGTCGTCGCGCAAATCATCCCGTGGAATTTTCCGCTGCTGATGCTCTCATGGAAGATCGCCCCCGCCATTGCGATGGGTAACACGGTGGTATTAAAACCCGCCGAATTCACCTCGCTCACCGCGCTCCTGTTTGCCGAAATTTGCGCGAGCGTCGGCTTGCCGCCGGGCGTGGTCAATATCATCACCGGCGATGGCCGTACCGGTGGCGCGATGGTTGAGCATCCGGACGTGGACAAGATCGCGTTCACCGGTTCGACCGATGTCGGCCGCATCATCCGCAAGGCCACCGCTGGTACGCACAAAAAACTCTCGCTGGAACTCGGCGGCAAATCGCCCTTCATGGTTTTCGACGATGCTGATCTCGACAGCGCCGTCGAAGGCGTGGTCGATGCGATCTGGTTCAATCAGGGGCAGGTCTGTTGTGCGGGATCGCGCTTGCTGGTGCAGGAAGGCGTCGCAGAAAAGTTGGTCAGGAAACTCCGTGCGCGCATGGAAAAACTGCGCGTCGGTGATCCGCTCGACAAAGCTGTTGATATTGGTGCGATCGTCGCACCGGTGCAGTTGAAACAAATTCAGGCGTTGGTGAAGCAGGGCACCGACGAAGGCGCAACGATGTGGCAGCCAAGCTGGGCCGCGGAGTGCAGCAAGCGCGAAGGTTGCTTTTATCCGCCCACACTTTTTACGAATGTCGCGCCGGCATCAACAATCGCACAGGTGGAAATCTTCGGGCCTGTGCTCGCCGCGATGACCTTCCGCACACCGGAAGAGGCTGTGAAGCTCGCCAACAACACGCGCTATGGCCTTGCTGCCAGCATCTGGTCCGAGGACATCAACCTGGCTCTCGACCTTGCCACGCAAGTCAAAGCCGGCACCGTGTGGATCAATAGCACCAACCAGTTTGATGCGGCAAGCGGCTTCGGCGGCTACCGCGAATCCGGCTTCGGCCGGGAGGGCGGCAAAGAAGGCCTCTACGAATACGTAAAACGTATATCGGCAAAAAATGGCAAGACACCAGCATTGGCGCGTATTTCCAGTCAAAAATCCTCCAGGAGCGCCGCCAATACTAGAGTTTCACTTTCTGTAGTTCCGACGATCGACAGGACCGCAAAAATGTTCATCGCGGGAAAACAGGCGCGCCCCGATGGCGGTCTCTCGATCAATATCTACTCGCCTGACAAAACATTGATCGGCGAAGTCGGTGCCGGCAACCGCAAGGACATCCGCAACGCCGTCGAAGCTGCGCGCGCTGCCGCAAATAGCTGGGCCAAAGCCACCGCCCACAACCGCGCGCAAGTCATCTACTTTCTCGCTGAAAACCTTGCTGCCCGCACCGACGAATTCGCCCGAAGAATTACGCAGCAGACAGGTTCAACAAGCGCCAGTGCGAGCGCAGAGGTCGATGCCTCGATCGAACAGCTTTTCGTCGCCGCCGCCTGGGCTGACAAATACGATGGCCGCATCCACGGTGTGCCGCAGCGCAATGTCACACTCGCGATAAATGAACCGTTGGGTGTAGTCGCCATCCTTATGCCTGACGACAACCCGCTGCTTGCGCTTGCGACCCTCGCCGCACCCGCGCTCGCGATGGGCAACGCGCTCGTGATTGTGCCTTCGCCAAAATACCCGCTCACCGCCACCGATCTCTATCAGGTGCTCGAAACCTCCGACGTACCGCATGGCACGTTCAATATCGTTACCGGCCATCGCGACGAGTTGGCCAAGACCTTGAGCGAGCACGAGGACGTCGACTCCATCTGGTACGCGGGTCCCGCCGCAGGCCAGGCTGCGATCCAGAAAGCGAGTGCCGCCAACATGAAACGCACGTTCGTCATGGATGCGAGTGG
>JANYFH010000075.1 GCA_025362705.1 Betaproteobacteria bacterium | reverse complement strand
CAGAAATACCCAACCGCCGCTGAGGCGCGCGAAATCCTTGATCGCAATCCGGAAGAAGCGTCGATCCGTGGCTTGTGGAGTGACCCGGAATTTTTGAAGAAAGTTTCGGAGCTCAACCCAACTCTGAAAGATACCCAATTCGCCGATTATCATGGCCACGGCTGGAACTTCCGGTACATCTTCAAGCGTGATCGCAAAGGCACGCTGCTCGATAAGGAAAACAAACCGGTTGACGATACCGATCCGAAGAAATTCCAGAAAGCGGTGCACCTCACTTCAATCCATCTCGATTTTGGGATGCATTGCGTTGATTGTCATTTTTCGCAGGATGCGCATGGTAACGGACACATTTATGGTGAGGTCGCCGCTGCGGTAGAAATCGATTGTGCGGATTGCCACGGCACAGCGAACAAATACCCGACGCTGCAAACCAGCGGCCCGGCGGCAAAACCTGGCGGTCGCGATTTGCTGACGTTACGTACACAAGATGGACGCAAACGGTTTGAATGGAAAGAAGGCAAACTCTACCAACGTTCCGCACTCGACAAAGACCTGGAATGGGAAATGTCGTTGGTGAAGGACAGCGTCACGCCCGGCCATCCAAAGTACAACGAGAAAGCCGCACGCGCGAAACTGATGCACGCGGGGCAGGAAGGTCGCGACGGGAAATGGGGTCCTCCTGGTGCAAATGGCGGCACCGAGTATGCGCACACAAACGAAAAGATGACCTGCTACACCTGTCACCTGTCGTGGACAACGTCGTGTGCGGGTTGCCACCTGCCGATCCAGGCCAACTGGAAAACCGAGCGACTGCACTATGAAGGTGGCGAGACGCGAAACTACGCCAGCTACAACCCGCAAGTCGCGCGCGACGACATGTTCCAGCTTGGCAAACATGGGCTGGTGAAGGGTGGACGCGTGGCGCCAATCCGGTCCACCTCGGCCTTGATATTGAGCTCAACAAATTCCAATCGGGAGCGTATCTATATTCAACAAGCGCCGATTGCTGCCAGCGGATTTTCCTCGCAGGCCTTTGCGCCACACTATCCTCATACAGAGCGCAAGACCGAGACCAAAACCTGTAGTGATTGCCATTTGAGCCAGGCCAACGACAACAACGCGATCATGGCGCAGTTGCTGTTGCAGGGGACCAACTTTGTCAACTTCGTCGGCTTCAACGCGTGGATAGGTTCGGCCGAAAACGTCGAAGCTGTTCAAGTGACGGAATGGGATGAGCCGCAATCGGTTATCGGCAGCTATCTACAGAAATATGCATACCCGGATTGGTTTGCTGATCATCAAAAACGCGGCCAGGAATTGCCGGAAGCCCATAGTCATTCCACCGCAGGCGCAGCGCGCTGCCTGATGTTGCGTGGCGAGTACCTGTTCGTCGCCGAAGGCGCAGGAGGATTCCGTGTGTATGACGTGGCCAACATCGCGAATAAGGGAGTTTCCCAGCGCATCATCACGGCACCGTTTTCACCGCTAGGCCACAACGCACATATTCCCAGCAAAAATGCCACTTGCATGGCACTGCCAACTAATCAGCCGATTGCGCCGGAACGAAACAAGGGCGACCTGATGCGCATTACCAATCAGGAACAGGATTTCCATCCGATATATAACTACGCATTCATCGTCGATGCTGAGGAAGGACTGATCGTCACAAACGTGAACACCTTCGCTGACGGTGAGCCGCGCAACAACTTCCTCAAACGCGCCATCACCTGGAACGAAGGCGGCGTGCTCAAAGGCGCCCGGCATATCACCTTGGGTGGTTATTACGCCTACGTTGCGACCGACGCGGGTCTGGTGATATTGAATCTTGACGATCCGCTCAAGCCGACGGTTGCGGCGACGCTGCCGCTGCGCGACATGCGCGCCTCTGCGCTGCAATTTCGCTATCTGTTCGTTACGACGGCAGAAGGCATGCAGACCATTGACGTCACATCTCCCGAGAAGCCAACTCTCGTTGAAACGGCGAATATCGCCTTACCAAACGCGCGCGGACTTTACGTGGCTCGCACCTATGCCTATGTCGCCGCCGGCAAAGATGGCCTCGTCATCATTGATATCGAAAAGCCGCATGCGCCGAAAGAACTTACGCGCTTTACGGCCGACGGAAAACTTAACGATGCGCAGGGTGTGATTGTCGGATCCACCAATGCTTCGTTGTTTGCCTATGTTGCTGACGGCATAAACGGCCTCAAGGTAATTCAGCTCACATCGCCCGATTCTCAGCCGAAGTTCTACGGTTTTTCCCCCGAACCGAAACCGCAATTGATTGCATGGAAGAAGACCCAGTCTGCGGCGCTGGCGGTGGCAAAGGGGCTAGATCGCGATCGCGGTGTAGATGAAACCGGTGGGCAAATTGCAGTATTCGGGCGCATCGGTGCC
>JANYFH010000031.1 GCA_025362705.1 Betaproteobacteria bacterium | reverse complement strand
CCCAACCTGATGCGTGCACCGCTGAATTTTGATTCTCTCGATAGCAAGGGCAACTGGAAAATCACCGCTGAGGCTGTCAATGTCGACCTCGACCGGGTCGCATTCGCCAACGCCGATGTCGCGGGTGAGTTTAGCGGGCGCTATTCACGCTTTCGCGCCGATGGTCCGCGCGCGAAAGAGGAAAAAGGTCCCGGCTCACTCGACATCAAGGGTCAGCTCATGCGCGCGAAGGCGGTTGCGGTGGCTAATTATCTTCCCAATGCCGCGTCGCATACGCGTGAATATCTGGAATGGGCTGTGCGCGATGGCGAGATTTTGTCGGCAGATTTTTCACTGAAGGGCGAGATATTCGAATTTCCGTTCCACAAAGGAAATGGCGGCAATTTCCGCGTGGCCGCGAAAGTAAAAGATGTCGATTTTCGCTATGCGGAAGGCTGGCCGACGGCTGACAATGTCAGTGGTGAATTGGTGTTTGAAAACACGGCCTTCACCGCAAAAATTGCGTCCGGACAGTTCTTCAACGCAATGCTGAAGGCGACCACGATTGCCGTTGACGATTTTGCGGCGCGTCCGTACACGCTCTCGATCGATGGCGAATCCGATGCGCGCGGCGAAGACGTGGCGCGCTATCTGCGTGCCAGTCCATTGATTAACGGCGTGGGTGCGTTCACCAAGTCTGTTGCCATCGAAGGTCCGGGCAAACTTGAACTCGCGATGAGAATTCCGATTGGCAAACCCGAGGGATCGAAAGCCAACACCACGATCAGCGGCAAATACACGCTGCGACGTGGTCAGGCCAAACCGGTGTTCGGTCCGCCGATCACCGGCCTGACTGGAAGCGTGGCTTTCACCGAGAGTGGCGTGAAAAGCAGCGGTATCGTCGGCACGGCGTATGGCAACCCGATAACAATCTCAATCGCAAATACTGCGGATGGCGTAGCGACCGAGTTTGCAGGCCGCGCGGATGTCGCGCAAATGGATGATGTACTGCCGTTTGCCCTGCCGCAACAGGTGAAAGGGACTACAGACTTCAATGGACGCATTACCGCGAGGGATGGTGGTGCCGACATCACCATCGACAGCAATCTGCTTGGTGTGATTTCAAGCCTGCCAGCACCGCTTGCAAAGCGTGGCGACGAAGCGCGCAAATTGCGTTTGATGTTCACCAATACCGGGCAGGCCGGCGAAAAAATCAGTATAAAGCTGGCGGGAAACGCGGGCAGCACAGTTGCTGCAACAAATGCAGTGCCGGCTCCAGCAGCAGATGCGCAGGAATCGCGCATTGACGCGCGGTTTCAGAGAGTGGCAGACGCGAATGGCGTACTTCGGTTTCGCGGCGGTATCGCCAGTGTTGGCGTTGCGTTAACAGATGTGCCGGTGCCACAAGGACTGTGGTTTGCAGGAAATATTCCCTTGCTCGATTTTGATGGCTGGAAGCAGGCCTTCGATAGTTTTTATCCGACCGTAGTTACGGGTGCGCCCGATCAGGCGCCGCGTGTTGAAGGCAAAAGCGCAATGGAAATTGCCGGGTTTGATTTCAAGCTCGGTGGCTTGGTCGCGTATGGCCGTCCGTTCGAAGCGATGACGCTAAGGGGTCGTCATGCGGGTGAGGATTGGCGCCTGACGGTCGATAGCGATGATGCTGTCGGCGATATTTCATGGCGTGCGGGTGCGTTCAATGATCGTGGCGCAGTACGGGCCAGATTGCAAAAACTGGTGCTGGCAGATGAAGTGCCGCAGCCGAAAGGCGCTGCCGCTGTGGTCGCTGCCGATACCGCACGCATTGCCGACTTCCCGGCGCTGGATATCATCGCCGAAAAATTCACACTGAAGGATCGCGAACTGGGCAAGCTCGAATTGCGTGCAACGCCAACTGGCGACAACTGGCGCATCGATCAATTGGTGATTTCAACCGACTACGCGAAACTGGAAATGGATGGTCTCTGGCAACGCTACGGTGATCCGCAAAGTCCGCCGGGCAAATCGCGAACCGTGATGAATCTGAAGCTTGATACATCAAACCTGAATGCCTTGTTCAATCAATTCGGATTCGGCGACTACATGAAAGGCGGGAGCGGAAAACTTGAGGGGCAGTTGTCCTGGCCCGGGCACGCCTATCAATTTCAGACCAATATTTTGTCGGGTAACTTCAAGGTTAGCGCCAGCGATGGCCGCTTCGCCAAAATTGAGCCCGGTGCCGGCAAGCTGCTTGGCCTGATGAGCCTGCAGTCGTTGCCGCGCCGCATTACACTTGATTTTCGCGACATTTTTTCTGAAGGACTGGCGTTCAACAAAATCGGCGGGGACATGAAGATTGCCAGCGGCGTCATGACCACCGATAATTTCGAGATCAAGGGGCCGGCCGCGTATATCAAAACATCCGGTGATATTTCGTTGCCGACGGAGACGGTCAATTTGAAAATGCGGGTAGCACCGCTGCTGGGTGAAGGTGCCGCAATCGGCGCTGCCGTGTTTCTGACGCCAGTTGTCGGTGCCGTGGTGTATGCGGGTTCAAAATTGCTCGAGGGTGCGCTTTCATACGACCTGCTCGTCACGGGAACGTGGGATGATCCGCAAGTAGCGCAAGTGAAGAAGAACACACCGGTTGCTCTTCCAGCGCCGTCAGCAGATACTGCAAAAAACACACCATGATCATTACCAAGAATTCCGGACAGATTCCCGATGCCTTGCTGAAAGCGGCGGGTTCCACGCAGACTTTTTTTCGTGTTGCTGCTATCCAGATGGCGAGCGGACCGAACGTAAAAGCCAATCTCGATGAAGCCGGGCGCTTGATCGACATGGCGGCCAGCACCGGCGCGCGCATCATCGCGCTGCCGGAATATTTCGCCATCATGGGAATGAAAGATACCGATAAAGTCGCCGTGCGCGAGCAACCCGGTGACGGCCCCATTCAGAAATGGATGTCGGAAATGGCGGCCAAGCACCGCATCTGGCTGATCGGCGGTTCGATCCCGATGGAATCGAACGTGCCCAACAAAGTGCGCAACACTTGTCTCGTCTACGATAAAGCGGGCAAGCAAGTCGCGCGCTACGACAAAATTCATTTGTTCAATCTCGCGCTCGGTACAGAAAATTTCTCCGAAGAACGCACCATCGAGGCCGGCGACAAAGTAGTGGTGGTGGATTCGCCGTACGGTCGCATCGGACTTTCAATCTGCTACGACCTGCGCTTTCCTGAGCTCTATCGCGCGATGGGCGACGTCGACATCATTGTCATTCCGTCTGCCTTCACGTCCACCACCGGCAAGGCGCACTGGGAGACACTCATCCGCGCACGCGCAATCGAGAGCCTCGCCTATGTGATCGCGCCTGCGCAGGGCGGCTTTCATGTCAATGGTCGCGAGACGCACGGTGATTCAATGATCGTCGATCCCTGGGGCGTGGTACTGGATCACCTGCCGCGTGGATCGGGCGTAGTCGTCGCCGGCGTGAATCCACATTATCAGCAGACCATACGCAAGAGTCTACCCGCGCTCGCACACCGGACGCTGGGACTGAAAACATAATCTCAAGCACTGGTGCGGGTTTCAGGCGTAAAATGCTTGGAAATCCGCGCCAATGCTGGTGTTTGTATTTAACATCTTGCGTGACCGGCCGCTGATACTCATTCAGTCCTCCTCAATTTTCACCAGCTTGATGCGTCCTGATGCACCACTTTTCACCGAGACCTGCGATTTTCGCCGCGCGAAATGTTGTGCAACGAGCGCCGCCAATTCTTCATTTGCTTTGCCATCGACAGGTGGCGACTTGATCTGCGCGAGCCAGGTGCCGTCAGACGTTTCATGAAGAGCTGAAATGCGCGCGTTCGGTTTGACCTTCACCTGGATCAGCTTCATGTATTCGAACCTGGGCCAATGCTTATCATGCGTGGGCGTCGTGCGCCGCGATTACGCTTGCGCCCTGGAGTACTTTGCGAATGAATTCCGACTTCGCCTCGCGGTAGCCTTGCTCGCCCAGACCAGAGGTCGCGAGTTTGAGCGCATTGTATTGGCTAACCAGGTTTGCATCTTGCCGCAACGCGTCCCTGAAGATGACAAAGAACTCGAATTCAGATCCCTGCTCGATGAGTTGCAAGGCGAGTGAAATGTCCGGCCTGGTTGATTCAAGCATGCACAGTTGATTTGTTCGCAACGTGTCGGGCTTGACGGTATAACCAGCCGCCTCCAATCTTAAAAGCGTTGATTCGAACTCGTGTTGTTCAACAAAAATGCAGACGTCCAGGTCACCTTTTGAATGCGCGCCGGGAATTGCCGACGAGCCAACATGTTCGATTCTTGCACCCGGAAGAAGAAGCGCCAGTTCAGTCTTAACTTCCGAGAAAATTAGTGCAGCGGCTGCCTGGTATTGTTCGGGCGGACAGATGTTCATGTGATGCATCGAAGTGAATGGTGCCGCACATTCATTGTTTCACCTCGCACATCAGCGCAATCAGGTTCCTGTCAGGGTCACGAAAAAAAGCCATCCACAATTCATGATCAGGCATCTTTGCGATCAGATGCGGCTTTGCGTCGAATTGAACGTCACACGCCAACAGCGTTGTGTACGCGGCATCGAGATCCGCAACCTTGTAGTAGATGACCGAGCTATTACCCGCCTGCGCTTTGGCCGGGCCGTCCAGCATGAGGCGAATACCATTCAGGTCGAAGAATGCCAGACTTGGCGGTGCCTGAAAGAGAAACCGCATGCCAAGCGTATCCCGATAAAATTTGATTGCCCGATCGATATCACTGACCGGAACTGCAATCTGGCCAATTTGGTTTAACCCAAAATTTTTCGCTTCACATTCGCTCATAAAATACCCGTGAATTAGTGCAACAAGGGCTTGCGTACATCTACATTCGGCAACAGCAGGCCAGTCCAAAGCAAAAGCCCCAGATATGCGCCAAATAATAGGTGACTGAAAACCGGCATGTCTGATCTGGTGACTTTCAACATTCGACAGCGACAATATGCGCTTGAATCTTGCCATCGACAGCCCCAGGTCCGAACCGATCAGCGATCGCCTTCGCCGCGATGTCGGTGGCTTCGGCGAGCCGCGACTTGTCTCGCGCTTCAATCTCGTTACGCAGTGGTGTTCCCTGGCAGTAGGCGATCGCAGGGATTAGAGGAGATGTTGCCTTGCTGCGTGCCGCAATCGTACTGATGTGCGCTGACGAGAGAAACCCGCCGTGTTTCAGATCCTGTTCGATGGTCGCGAGGTCGCAGTAACCATGCGGCGTACGGGCCATGAAGCGCGGTGGATCATTTGGGAAAAGAACTTCGAGCGCCTGCGTCACCGTATGCGCGAATTCGTTTTCCTCGATGCGGTCCCACACGTTGAACATGAAAACGCCGCCTGGTTTGAGAACTCGCCGTGCCTCCGAAAACGCCTTCGATTTATCGGGAAAGAACATGACGCCGAACTGGCACACCACTGCATCAAACACACTGTCTTCAAAGGGTAGTTGCATCGCGTCCGCCTGACGCCACTCCACGGGTCGCTTGGTCCCGACCCCAGAAGCCGTGTCCAGCATGGATTGATTCAGGTCGGTGGCAATGATGATGACGTCTTCGGGTAGCACTGATGCCAGCTTGCGAGTCACGACGCCAGTGCCGGCGGCAATCTCGAGTACGCGAGCAAGAGGCCGCGAAGCCAGCCGTTGTGCCAGGTCCGCTGCATACGGCTCGAAGATCAACGGAACGAGATATTCCTCATAGAGCTTTGGGATTGAGCCACCAAAAATTTTGTCGGTGTCGGGACTGTTCAACGTGCCCTCCTTTGTGTCACGGTTATTCCGCTCTAAGTTTGCCTGTTGCTCGATGGAGGTGGTTAATTGGCGGGGCATTTTGACGCCAATGTTTAGTTGGGCAAGGTTGTAGTCTGACATACAGATTCCCTGGCAAGGTCGGCAGAATGCGCGCTGGCAAGTGCGATACGAGTCATGTTTTTCTGCTGCAGAAGTCAGGCTGCTTGACGCTGATTCCGCTGTGCCAGCCAGCCGCCAATTGTGCCCGCGACAACGCGACCAAGGTTTGAAACCAGGTAGACGTTTTCAAATGAAGCGCCGGCAGCAATAAGTGGTCCTGCGTCGATGGCAGCGTCGGCGACGCCAAGCGCAAAGCCATTTGCAACGTGTAATTTCACAAGGTCCCTGGCAACCCAGAAACCGCCAAGCGAACACAACACGAAACCGGAAACAGGACCAACCCAAAGGCCCAGGCTCTGGGCATAAGCTTGAGCCGCGTTTTTGTCCGAAGGCCCAAAGACCGCGACTAGTAAGACGAGTATGAGAATCCCCAGCACCTCCGCCGCAACGGCAGCAATTGCGATTCTGCCAATACGAAGTTTCATGCTCCTCCTCGTTACTTGGTCACAAAATAATAGATCCTGACTCCGTCGATTGAAAATCCTTCAGTGCCCTTTCATGGCATCCGGCTTTGCCGGCTTCTCCACCGCATCGCGAGGCGAGCCACCCCATTGCCGGTTCCATGCACGACGCAAGTGCAAGCCCGAGCGGAAGCCCGCAACCTCTGCGGCACGCGTGACACTTGCGCCGTGTTCGAGCGACTGGTGTGCCCGCTCCAGCCGGATGGCCTGCAGAAAGTGCAACGGTGACACGCCGGCATGCTGAACGAAGAGCCGCAGCAGGTGGCGTTGCGTGACATGGCCGACCGCAGATAACGTATCCATGTCCCAGTCTCGTTCCGGCTCGGCGCTGATGGCGTCCTGCACTCTGTGCACAGCCAAATGCAGATGGCGGCGGTGGGCGAGAAATGGCGATAGTTCAGGGTCGTGAGTTGAGCGCCTGAGATACACCACCATGTCCAGTGCGACGCTGGCGGCCAGCGCCTCACCGCATTCGTCGGCAATCAGGTGCAATGCGAGATCGATGCCAGCTGTAATGCCGGCGCTGGACGCCAGCGGCCCATCGATCAGGAACACGCGGTTGTCCACCACCAGCGCCTGCGGTGCAAGTGCGCGCAGATTATCCAATAGCTCATGATGCGTCGTGCAGCGGCGATTGTCGAGAAGTCCGGCACGCGCGGCGAGTAGCGTGCCGGAGCAGATCGTGATCAGGCGATGCGGGGTGTGATCAGCGTACAGGTGTTCGTGCAGCGTCTGGTTCAACCACTGCGCGGTGGCAGTGATTGCAGGTGTGACTTGGCCCACATACGCGCTCGGTTGACCAACCAGCACCACCCAGGTTGGCGAGCTTAAACGCAGTGGCAATAGTTCGAGGTCGGCAAGCGCCAGCCCGACCGAGGTCTGGATCGTTGGCACAGGGCCTGCGAAGCGCAGACGAAAGCGTGGCGGCAGACCGCGTATTGCGCGATGCAGGTTGGCGAGGCGAAATGCCTCCGCTGGCCCGGCAATGTCGAGCAGCAGCGAATTCGGCGCGATCACGAATAGAAGGTCGATCAGAGATGAACGTGCGATCATTTTTAGACATTCCTGTTAACCGAAGTATGCTACAGATTCAGGGGAACGGCGAGGGCGATGTCAACAACATGATGTCCGAATTTGATTCAAACGTGTCGGGGTGTGGCGCGACATTGATCCGCCATCGTCTTAGCATCGCAGCTTCAGCAGCTTGAGCGGGATGCAGAGACCCACTCGCGACTATTCCCGAACCATCCCGAGGTCAATCCCATGTTCAGAAACACGATCGTTTCCTTGTTCACAACGTCGGCACCAATGGCTGTTGCGTTATTGCTGTCAGCAACAATGGTCTGCGCACAAACCGCTGCCGAAGACGGTGCGGACGTCAACATCAAGCCCGGCGACGACTTCTTTGCCTACGCCAACGGCGGCTGGCTCAAGAACACGCAGATTCCCGCAGGCAAGCAGCGCTGGACTGGCGGCAACGAAATCATCGAACGGACGCGTCTGCAGGTCGCCAAGCTGCTTGAAGATGCCGCTGCAGAGCCGAAGGGCTCAACCGCACGCAAGGTGGCCGATTTCCGCGCGGCTTACGTAAACGAAGCTGCCATCGAGGCAAAGGGCATTGCACCGATCAAGCCGCTGCTCGATCAAATTGATCGTCTTCGTGACAAGGCCGCGCTGACGCAGTTCCTGGGCAGCAGTATGCGGTCCGACGTCGATCCGCTGAATGTTGGCACCTATAACTCGTCACAATTGCTCGGCCTGGCGGTGGAGGCGAGCATTCATGCTGAGAAGACTTACGTCGCTTTCCTGCTGCAAGGTGGTCTCGGCCTGCCGGATCGCGAACACTACCTTAGCCCTGAGCCGCGCATGCAGGCGTTGCGGACGCAATATCAGCAATACATTGGCCGCATGCTGACAATGGCCGGTGTCGACCGTGCTGCATCGGTATCAAAAAGGGCAGAGGCGGTGATGGCACTCGAAACCGCCATCGCGCAAAGCCACGCCACCCGCGAGGCATCGAGTGAGGATCACAATGCCGACAACGTGTGGACACGCGCCGATTTCGCACGTCAGGCGCCGGGCATGAACTGGTCGGCATTCTTCGCCGCGGCTCAATTGGGCAAAAACCAGACCTTCGTCGCCTGGCAGCCCAGTGCAGTGAAGGGCGCGGCAGCATTGGTTTCGTCGCAGCCGCTACAGGTGTGGAAGGACTATTTACGATTTCACGTCGTTCATTCGCGTGCAGAGGTGCTACCCAAGAATTTCGCCGATGAAGCGCTGGCGATGCGCACTGCAGTGGCCGGCCAAACGCAGTCGGCCCCGCGCGCCGAGCGCGCCACCGACGCGACCCAATCGGCGATGAGCGAGGCTGTCGGGCGGATGTATGTCGAACGTCATTTCCCGGCTGAGCAGAAGGCGCGGGTGCGGGCTATTGTTGCCGATGTCACAGCGTCGTTCGGCCAACGGATTGACGCGGTGACTTGGATGTCACCGGCCACCAAAGTGCGGGCAAAGGCCAAAGTGAAGGCGCTGTATTTCGGCGCGGGCTACCCGGATAAGTGGCAGGACTACGCAGACCTGAAGGTGGACCCTGCTGACGCCTTGGGCAATCTTCAGCGCGTCGCCGACCGAAATTACCGTCAGGCCCTGGCGCGGCTCAGTCAGCGTATTGATCACACCGATTGGTTCATCCCACCGCAGCGGCCCGGTGCGGTTTTGCTTTTTCACCAGAACTCATACCTTTTTGCCGCCGCACTATTGCAGCCTACCAAATTCGATCCGACGGCATCGGACGCCGCAAGCTATGGCGCGATCGGCGCCATCGTTGGGCACGATGTCACGCACTTCGTCGATACGCTGGGCGCGGAATATGAGGTCGACGGTCAGATGCGACGCTGGTGGACACCCGATGACGTCTCGCGCTTCCAGACATCGACCGAGGCGCTGGTGAATCAGTATTCCAGCTACCAGCCGCTTCCCGATTTGGCTGTCAACGGCAAGCTGACGCTGACGGAAAATCTCGCTGATTTAGGCGGCCTTGTCGCCGCCTTTGATGCCTACCGACGTACGCTCGGCAGCAGAATCAACGACAAGGACTACGTGCGGCAGCAAGATAGACAATTCTTCATCGGCTTCGCCCGAAGCTGGCGCAGCAAGATGAGTGAAGAGGGATTGCGAAAATATCTCACCACCGATAATCACGCGCCGGAAAACTACCGCGTTGCTGCTGTTCGCAACCTCGATGCGTGGTATGGCGCGTTCGACGTACTGCCGGGACAACTTCTCTATCTGGAACCCAAGGCGCGGGTACGCATCTGGTGAAGCCAACATAGTCGATTAGAAGTACCCATCTCTATAAAATTAAACAAAAGGAAAAACGATGAGCCGGATCCTGTTCCCTCTCTATGGGGCCGTGTGTTACCTGATTTTTTCCATAACCTTCATCTACATGGTCGGGTTTGTTAACAACTTTCATATTCAGCTCGGCAGTTTTTACTTTGTTCCCGTCGCAATCGATTTCGGAGGTAGCGCCGCATCGGCGGGCACAGCGTTCATCATCGACTTAGCACTCATCGGCTTGTTCGGCGTGCAGCACAGCGCGATGGCGCGCCGCGGATTCAAGGCGGTCTGGACACGCGTCCTCGTGCCTCCTGCCGTCGAACGCTCCACCTACGTCCTGGCCAGCAGCCTGTGCTTGATCGTGCTATTCATTTTGTGGCGACCGATACCGAGCGTGGTGTGGTCGATCCAGAACGAGATGCTCGGCAACGTGCTCATCGCAGTCTCGCTTCTCGGCTTTGGATTGCTTCTCGCAGCCAGCTTCCTCATCAACCACTTCGAGCTGTTCGGCTTGCAACAGGTCTACATGCACGCCAAAGGGACTTCCGTCGGCCCAATAGCGTTCAAATCGCCGGGGCTCTACAAGCTGGTCCGTCATCCCATCTATCTAGGCTTCCTCATCTTCGCGTGGGTCACGCCGGTAATGACGGTCGGTCATCTCCTGTTCGCTGCCGGGAGCCTCATCTACATCCTGATCGGGATGCGGCTAGAGGAGCGTGACCTCGTTAAACAGTTTGGTGACACATACAGGCAATACCAGAAACGCGTGCGCAGCCTGGTGCCTCTGCCGAAGGGAAAAGAATAATAGCGCGCAGTTGTCCGGCGCTCGACACATGGTAACTATTGGGGAAATTGATCTTGTCCACTTTTCATTGAGGGTTTAAGCCGCTCTTTTTTTCAGCCGAGCAGTTTGGCTGTTTTGGATTGTCACTGTGGATAAGTCGTCGCTTGCGGCCTCGATCAATTTGGCTTCGCGTGCGCGCTCAAACTGCGCCGGGGATTGGTAACCCAAACTTGAATGCATCCGCGTCGTGTTGTACCAGCCTTCGATGTAGCCAAATACGCTATGGGTTGCCTCAGCGCGAGTGC
>JANYFH010000021.1 GCA_025362705.1 Betaproteobacteria bacterium | reverse complement strand
AGTTCATTCAAATAAAATGCAGACAGCAATGCTGCACCAGAAAGCTGCGGCAGAATTTTTTCCTGCTCCGCGGATTTCAGCGTTTTCATTTCATTTTTTCCAAACCATGCAAGGGTAAGCCCCTGAAACGGGTTCAACACCCCCCTTAAGGCGCCTTGCGGCCGCTTGGCGCCCCTCGCTACCATCACCACTCGTCCATGCAATCGCGTGAATGCTTCCACAATCAGACTCGTTTCGCGATAGGCGTAGGTGTGCAATACAAATCCCGAGTCAGACTGCCCGATAAATGGTCTGGACCGCTTGGCTGGGAAAGTTACTTCAGCAGTTGGCGGCGGAGCCTGGGATAAATCATTCATATCCATATTGGCGAATCAACGCGCCATCATCGGCCCAACCCTTTTTGATCCGCACCCACAATTCCAGATAAATTTTGCAACCAAAGCTGGCTTCCATTTCCTTGCGGGCGTCGGTGCCAATACGTTTCAGGCGCTCGCCTTTCTCGCCGATCAGTATCGCTTTCTGGCTGGTCTTTTCGACGACAATGCTGGCGAAAATTCGCCTGAGCCCGCCAACTTCTTCAAACTTGTCAATCAGCACGTTGGCGGCGTAAGGCAATTCATCGCCGAGCTGGCGGAATACTTTTTCGCGGATGAATTCCGCCGCCATAAAGCGTTCAGAACGATCTGTAAAATTTTCTGCGTCATGGATCGCAGGCGCGATTGGCAGATGCGCGCGAATGACTTTTTTCAATTCGTCGAGCGTCTGTTTCTGCTGCACACTGATCGGCACCATTGCAACAAAATTTGCCTTGCTCTGCATTTCCGTCAGAAAGCTGAATAGTTTGCTTTTGTCTTTCATGCGATCGCACTTGCTAATGACAAGTATCAGGTGCGCGCTATTGGCTGCCTGCTTCAGGACTTGCTCATCTGCATCGGAAAAACGCGTCGCCTCAACGATTGCAACCACGACGTCTGCATCGATTACGGTTTGACTAACGGTACGATTCAACACGCGATTGAGCGCATTGTCGTGCGTCTTTTGGAATCCCGGCGTATCTAGAAACAGGAACTGCGTAGTCGCATCCGTCAAAATGCCGGTAATGCGATGGCGCGTCGTCTGTGCCTTATTGGAAGTAATGCTTACTTTCTGGCCAACGAGATGATTGAGCAGGGTCGATTTTCCAACGTTGGGACGTCCAATGATTGCAACTGTTCCGCAGCGAAATTCAGCGCCCATAGCTGCTTTTCGGTATGGAGGTTCCAGCGGAATAGTACTCATCCAACGCCTTTAGCGCCGCGGCCGCCGCATCCTGCTCTGCAACCCTGCGGCTGGCGCCACAACCCTCGGCCGTTACGCCAAAGGAAGCTACTTCACATTCAACATGAAATATCTGGCGATGCGACTCGCCCTCAATACGCTTCACCGTATATTCCGGTAGCGGCAAGTGCTTTCCCTGCAACCACTCCTGCAATCCAGTCTTGGCGTCCTTGAGCGGCTTTGCGTCACGGACCGTCTCAATACGCGACGCGAACAACGCACGCACCACATGTGAAGCGTGCGCGAAATCAACATCAAGGTATATCGCACCAAGAATAGCCTCCAGTGCATCGGCAAGTATCGACGGGCGATTTGCACCGCCGGTCTTTAGCTCACCATCGCCCAGGCGCAGCAGGCTACCCAGCCCCAGCCCTGCTGAAATTTCGGCGAGTACCGACTGGTTTACAAGATTCGCACGCAAGCGGCTCAATTCGCCTTCCGGCATCGACGGAAACTGGTCGAAGATCATACCTGCTATGCAACAGTTGAGAATACTGTCGCCCAGAAACTCCAGCCGCTCGTTATGACCCACCCCAAAACTGCGGTGGGTCAATGCTTGCTCAAGGAGTGTCGCCTTGGTGAATTTATGCCCGAGCCTTTGCTCAAGCTCGCTCAACGTCATATGCTGGCGGCTAGCCGTCCTTCGAACTCACACTGAAATCGACAAGCAGTGTGTAGCCGGTGAACAACGCGACCCGTTGTTGCCAGGTCGCTGTGACAACGGTCTCGCCGGCGTCCTTGGTAATCTCCAAATCTGTCCCGACAAGCGCCTGAATGTTGTCGATTGCCGCGCGGCGATCAAAGCTCTTCCTGATTTCGGTGACTGTTCCGCTCTTGACATCTTCGCTTTGCGCCATGGCCGCAATCACTTTTTTGACTGCAAATAGCTCAAGATAGACCGGTACCAACTTCATACCAAGAAGCAGGACTACCGCGCACACGGCAAAAATAAAAATTAGACCAACGAAGCCTAAGCCACGTTGCAGTTGAAGATTTTTCGCTGGTATGTTCATGGTTTCCTCGTCGCTCAAATCAAGTGTTACTCAATAGTTGTGAATATGCGCTTCATGGAGCCAAAATTCATCCAGACCAGTACCGCCTTGCCAACAATATTTTCCTCAGGCACGAAACCCCAATACCGGCCATCTTCGCTGTTGTCCCGGTTGTCACCCATCATGAAGTAGTGTCCAGCGGGAACTGTACAGGTCATTTGGTCGTCATTGTATGCGCAATTTGCGCGATTTGGGAACTTGCGGACCGCGTCTACGCGTACGTCCGGCATCCGTGGATCAAGATAGGAAATGTGCGATTTCTCGCCGAGCCTTTCCCGGATTACGTCATAACTTTGAAAAGCGAGACGGTCATCCACCCTCGTTTGCGAATCCAGTTGTTCGGTAGGTACTGGCTGATCATTGATCGTCAGCCGTTTGTTTTTGTATGTGATCTTGTCACCGGGAATACCGACAACGCGCTTGATGAAATCTTTGGTTGGATCCACCGGATAACGAAACACCATAACATCCCCGCGCTGGGGCAAACCAACGCCCACCAGCTTCTTGTTGATGACTGGGAGGCGTACGCCATACGTAAATTTATTGACCAGAATGAAATCGCCCACAACCAATGTCGGCACCATAGACTCCGACGGAATCTTGAATGGCTCATATAGAAATGATCGCAGCACAAATACAATCAGGATGACCGGAAAAAAACTCCGCGCCATCTCCACTACGATCGGCTCTGCCGAATTATTCGCTCTCGATTTCCTCAACACATACGCATCGACCCCCCAGATGATGCCCGTCAGGGCGGTCGCCAGCAGAAGAACTGCAGGGAAACCCAACAATTCTTTGAGCGTAAGTATCCCCATTGTGGCGATAAAAAATACTGGCCAGGCGATTTCGAGCCAGGCGTGAATTGGATGCGGATGTGCGGGCCTATCGGCGGGTGTCGGCGCTGTTTGCGCTGACTTGGTGCGATCAACAAAGAAGCTGGCGAGAATCACCAATCCGCTTGCGGCAAGCGCTAACCACAAAATCATTTCCCAGTTCATCGTTTCGCGTCTTTTCCAGAGTTAGTCAAACTATGTTTCACAGGTTGGATTATGCGTTGTCAAATGCGTTTTCGCATGGCGATGCGACCAGTAGCGATGCACGCGGATTAAACACCAAATTGCACTACTTTCCGTCAACCTGCAGGATTGCAAGAAATGCTTCTTGCGGTATTTCCACGTTGCCAACCTGCTTCATGCGTTTCTTTCCGGCCTTTTGTTTTTCGAGTAACTTCCGCTTCCTTGAAATATCGCCGCCGTAGCATTTGGCGATCACGTTTTTGCGCAGCGCTTTAATGTTCTCGCGAGCAATGATATTCGCGCCAATAGCCGCCTGCACGGCTACATCGAACATCTGACGCGGAATCAGTTGACGCATCTTGCTCGCGAGTTCGCGGCCACGGAACTGGCTATTGGCGCGGTGCACGATCAACGACAAGGCATCCACCTTGTCACCATTAATCAGTATGTCCAGTTTGACCAGATCAGAAACACGGTATTCCTTGAATTCGTAATCCAGCGAAGCATAGCCGCGGGAAACAGATTTCAGCTTGTCAAAGAAATCCATTACCACTTCGTTCATCGGCATTTCATATTTCAGGATCACCTGCCTGCCGTGGTACTCCATATCGACCTGTACGCCGCGCTTTTGATTGCACAGGATAATCACGGAACCGACATATTCCTGCGGCATCAGCATCGTGGCGATAATCATCGGCTCGCGAATTTCTTCGATCTTCGCCAGATCCGGTAAACGCGATGGATTCTCGATTTCCATTACCGTGCCATCGCGCAACATTATCTGGTAGATCACCGTCGGCGCCGTGGTGATCAGATCCATGTTGTACTCGCGCTCCAGGCGTTCCTGCACGATTTCCATATGTAGCAGACCGAGGAAGCCGCAGCGGAAACCGAATCCCAGCGCTTGCGAGGTTTCTGGTTCGAAGCGCAACGAAGAATCGTTTAATTGCAATTTGGTGAGTGCATCGCGAAGAGCGTCGTACTGATTCGACTCGATCGGGTAGAGACCGGCAAACACCTGGGGTTTGATTTCCTTGAAGCCCGGCAACGCTTCTTTGGCCGGATTTTCAACAAGTGTGACGGTGTCACCGACTTTGGCATTCTTTAGTTCTTTGATACCGGCAATAATAAATCCAACACCGCCTGCCGACAGCATCGGCCGCGACTGCGAGCGCGGCGTAAATACGCCCACCTGCTCCACGAGGTGCTGTGCACCGGAGGCCATCAACAGGATTTTGTCTTTGGGGCGCAGCACGCCATCAAACACCCGTACCAGCATGACGACGCCAACGTAATTGTCGAACCAGGAATCGATAATCAACGCTTTGAGCGGATTCGACGCGGCGCCCTTTGGATGTGGCACCTTAGCAATAACGGTTTCAATTACATCCTCGATGCCCACACCAGTCTTGGCGCTGCATTGCACCGCGTCTTCGGCATAAATGCCGATAATGTCTTCAATCTCTGCAATCACGCGAGCCGGGTCGGCGCTAGGCAGGTCAATTTTGTTCAAAACAGGTGTGACCTCAACACCGAGATCGGTAGCGGTATAACAGTTCGCGACAGTTTGCGCTTCCACACCTTGCGATGCATCCACGACCAGCAAGGCGCCTTCACATGCAGAAAGGGAACGCGAAACCTCGTACGAAAAATCGACGTGACCGGGGGTGTCGATCAGATTGAGTTCGTAAGTTTGCCCGTCTTTGGCCTTATACGTCAGCGCCGCCGTCTGCGCCTTGATCGTGATGCCGCGCTCTCGCTCGAGATCCATCGAGTCGAGCACTTGGGATTCCATCTCGCGCGAAGAAAGCCCTCCACAACGTTCAATAATGCGATCCGCGAGCGTTGATTTGCCGTGGTCGATATGCGCAATAATGGAGAAATTTCGTATTAAATTCATGATGTTGGGATGTCCAACAACAAATAAGGGCACACAAAGGTGCCCTTATTTGCTGCAATCCAACATTCTACCCGAAAAGCGTTACTCAATCCTGCTTTCAGGCGCGCTTTTCCAGGTTTTCCAGATGCGAAGCCAACCGATCTTTGTCGAGAAAATAGTGGCAAATTTCCACATCGCCATCCAGCAAAACCGGCACCTTGTCGCCCCACTTGGCTTCAAGCGGGGGATGCTGGTTCACATCGATAACGTTAACTATGTAGCCCTCGAAAAAACCGCCCCGCAATTCCTGCAGAGCGGCAATCATGTCATCGCAAAGGTGGCAATAACTTCGCGACAGCACCGTCAGTTGTTTCAAGAACTACTTCGAATCGATTCGCAACGTTACATAGCGCGTTTGATTCTCGCGTTGGATCAGCAATGCTATCGCCTTCTTGGCATCGAGCTTCGCAACGATATCGTTGAATTGACTGACTGATTTCACATCAGCATTGTTGACCGCCAGAATGATGTCGCCTGGGCGAATTCCGGCACGCTCGGAGGCCCCATCAGAATCCTTGACCACCACGCCAGTACCAGTTTCGTTTTTCGGCGTTTTTTTGCGATCTTCCGATTCAATATCGCCTACGACCAAGCCAAGGCGGTTCGGCGTTGCATCCTTTTTATCCTGTTTTTTGTCCGGCGCACTTGCAACGTTGGTGTCACTTGGTGCTTCGCCAACAGTTACCGAAATTTCTTTCTGGCCACCTTTGCGCCAGACAGTCATAACCACTTTCGTACCGGGCGCGGTATTGCTGATTGCGCGCGTTACATCGATGTAAGTTTCAATCTGTTTGCCGTTTACTTTAATGATGAAATCTTGCGCGAGGACGCCCGCCTTTTCTGCGGGACTATCCTTGGTCACTTCATCGATTAGCGCGCCTTTGGTGCTGGGCAATCCCAACGCTTCCACCAAATCCTTCGTAATCGGGCCGGGGTTCATGGCAACACCAACGCGACCCCGGTTGACTTTGCCAGTCTTGATTAACTGGTTTGCCACAACCATGGCTGTATTCACGGGGATCGCAAATGAAATTCCAAGGTAGCCACCGCTGCCGCTGAAAATTTGTGAATTGATGCCGATCACTTCACCGCGAATGTTGAAAAGCGGGCCGCCGGAATTGCCTGGATTGACTGCCGCATCGGACTGGATGAAAGGCACAAAATCACCGGTATCGCGGCTCTTGGCGCTCACAATGCCTGCGGTCACGGTGTTTTCAAAACCAAATGGCGAACCGATCGCGAGTACCCATTCGCCTACACGTACCTTGTCGGAATCGCCAATGACGATTTTAGGCAAACCAGTAGTGTCTATTTTGAGCACGGCCACATCGGTGCGTGCATCGCTGCCAATTACTTTGGCCTTGAACTCGCGCTTATCGGTCAAGGTGACGGTAACTTCATCAGCATTTTGTACGACATGCGCATTGGTAATGACATAACCATCAGCAGAAATGATGAATCCTGAAGCCTGCCCCAAATCGCGCAAGGGAGCATCCTGATTCGGATTTTGCTGACGCGGATTGCGGCGCGGCGTGTTCGGTGAATTCGGATTGCTGCGGGGATTGGGCAGCGCGTCCGGCGGCATGAAGCGCCGGAAAAATTCGTACATGTCGTTTTCATCCGGCTGCTGCTGCCCACGCTGACTCCCGGCTCTTGCCTTGGTACTGACATTGACCACGGCGGGGCCGTGTTTTTCAACCAACTCCGTGAAATCTGGCAGATCCTTCGCAAATACTCTGGTGTTCACAAAAACGAGCATCGTCACTAACGCAAACAGTGATGCCATCAACACATTCAGTTTTTTATCGCTACGTATTCTCATGCTTTCTCCATTTGAAACAACTCGCCGGACTTAACCGGGCGAAAAACAGCAAATTTTAACCGGGCCAACGCCGGCCAAACACCTCAAAACCAAAATTCAGGCGAACCGCACGCAGCTATCGGCCAGTCTGCATCACGCTGTCGGCAATGGCCTGTACTGCTGCCAATGGGACTTCGCCCATCACCGTTACCTGATGATCCGCCACTGGACGCATCGCAAACGCAATCGGACTGTCATCGGTCATCCGCGCGCCTGATGTCTGCGCGTTGCCCTGCATCGGCTCAACAAATACCGATACGTGCAAGAGACCATCCGAAAACACCAGTTGCGACACGGGCATAGGTCGACCGACCAGGGTGCGAACCATCTCAGCTACCTTCTTGAAACCTGCGGGAAGCTGCATGACTTTCCATCCAGTGTCCGCTGGTTTAGCCATTTTGACAGAATCGGTTGTCTGCCAGCCGGGCAATTGCTCGAAACGGGATTTCAACACCTGTTTTGCGACCCCGGGACGCAAATCAAGCTGCGTAAACATGAATTGTTCCAACATCTGGTTTCGGTCGTTATACATACGCGCCCGCAGCAATAATCCGGTACCAAGCTCAGCGCACAATTTTTGCATGTAACGCATTGCATCCTTCGGTTCAAGAATCACCCATTGACAATCGAAACCGGCCACCCGTTCCACGTTGCCAAGTTTGACGTTGTAATTCTCGGAGATGGCTTTGGGATTGCCCGAAATGAGCGAAGGGAAAAAACGTCCACTGACGCGCCGATCCACGCGAACCGTCTTTGCGTCCGGGTGGTAGCAATACATTTCTTCATTACGGCGAATGATCTCGGTCAGCGGTCCGTCCAGCATCTCGAGTTTTTCCAGCTCTACACCCCGGCGGTCAACCACATGCGTAATGCGCGATGTGCTTACACCGTCCGCAGTCTGCTGGATGAACACGCCCGTGTAGGGCATTTCCCGTGCCGATTTGGCAATACGCTCAAGCCATTCACGACCATCGACCGGTGCCGATCCGATCGTTTGCGCCCCCGCCACGCCAGCCCATAGACTGGATCCAGCAACAAGCGCGTTAAACACTGACAGTAAATTCAACCAACTCTTCATTTCAATCCATGCGCCAAGAAAACTTACAATCCCTGTGTATTAGTCTTGTTGTCAACAATCATTTTATATTGCGGCCGATCCTTAACAAACAACCGATTATTTACCCGTCGCCTGCGGCACCGACCCGCCACGTACATCGCGGTTCAACGCAGCAGGCTGGAATGCGCCCGGATTTGAAAACTGGCGGTGTACGACCAGATAATCGTTTACACGCACCTCTGCCGCAGTAGGTGGGAGCTTATTCAATGCGACCGGCTGCGGAGCAACCTGTTGCACCAATTGCACCGGAACAACCTGTCCGTTCTGTTGCTGTACCGCCACTACACCAACGACAGAAATGGTTATCACAGAAGCAGCCATCGCCAGCGCGATGCGAGTGCGTCGTTCTACGGGCTGCCTGATCATGGTCGGCGCCAGTACCGTCGGTTCCAGTGCCAGCGCCGCAAAGATCGCCTCGGTACACGCTTTGGGAGACCGCATGCGTCCCGTGTCGTCGCCACGCAATGATTCGCCAATGACGTGGTACAAATCCCAATGTTCGCGCGACACATCATCACTGCCGAGCGACTTGATCACTGTCCGCGCCTTAGCGTGATCAAGCTCGCCGTCCATCAACGCAGATAAATTTTCGTTCATATCACCATCTCCTGTCTTTCGTCGTGCCCAGTTGCGGGCGCAGTTGTTCTGCCACCGCCTCACGGGCACGAAAGATTCGCGACCTGACTGTCCCGATCGGACAATCCATGATCTGCGCGATCTCTTCATAACTCAAGCCGTCGATTTCGCGCAGCGTAATCGCGGTTCTTAATTCTTCCGGCAACTTGTCAATAGTCGAATTTACAATTTCTGCAATCTGCTTCGACATCAGAAGCGCATCGGGTGTTGCGTTGTCGCGCAAACCGACGGCATCTTCGAAACTTTCGGCATCCTCGGCGTCATAACCTGTGCTGGTCGGCGCGCGACGGCCCTGACTGACCAAATAGTTTTTTGCTGTGTTCACCGAAATACGATAGAGCCAGGTGTAGAACGCGCTATCACCACGGAAATTGGCAAGCGCGCGATATGCTTTGATGAATGATTCCTGGGCTACATCCGGAATTTCATCCTGATTGCGAATTATGCGCGATAACAAACGCTCAACCTTGCGCTGGTACTTGATAACGAGCAATTCAAATGCACGTTTATCACCCGCTTGCGCACGCACCACCAATTGTTGATCGACTTCGCGATCACTCATCAACACCTTCCCCTGATTGACCGGGCGCGTTGCGGTCGCAGCTACGCTCGCTCGCTTCGCGCTGGCGTCGGCGATCTCGCCGCGTTTTAATGCGACCCCAGGTGTGCTGTTATGCGCCCTGCTGTTTAGCCCGACTACGTCAGGTATTATAAACGTCAACTCTGCCATAACTTTTCTCCCCACCAAAATGCACCATCGGAAACTTCTGCGAAACAAACTAAAAACTATCCAAAACCCGGACTAGAGACCCGCCCGAAGGCAAATAGTTCACTCTCTTTCATTGCCGACAAGCCAATGCTGGCCCGCACAAGCCCAACAAGATGAAACACTACGACGTACTGATTATCGGTAGCGGTTTGGCCGGCATGTCACTGGCGTTGAGACTCGCCGAAACTCAAAAGGTTGCGTTGATCACAAAACAGGAGCTCCTCGACGCCGCCAGCGCATGGGCGCAAGGCGGTATTGCCGCCGTGCTCAGCGACGATGATTCGACGGCAAACCATATCCGTGACACCCATATCGCCGGTGCCGGATTGTGTAACGATGCTGCCGTGCGCATGGTCGTTGAACACGGCCGCAGCGCTGTTGAATGGCTTCTCAAGCAGGGTGTGCCGTTCACACGCGATGACCATAATGCCAATGAACTCCATCTAACCCGGGAAGGTGGGCATTCGCATCGCCGTATCGCGCATGCTGCCGATGCCACCGGTCGTGCAGTCCAGAAAACGCTGGTACAGCGACTGAAATCGCATCCTAACGTCGAAGTGTTGGAGCACCATCTTGCGGTTGATCTGATCACCTCGAAAAAACTTGGCCCGCTGGATGAAAAACGCTGTTACGGCGCCTACGCACTGGACAATGCGACCGGCGCGGTGCACACCATCGAAGCACGCTTTACCGTGCTTGCTACAGGCGGGGCGGGGAAAGTTTATCTCTATACCTCGAACCCCGATGTCGCTACCGGTGACGGTGTGGCGATGGGCTGGCGTGCGGGATGCCGCGTCGCCAATATGGAATTTATCCAGTTTCACCCCACCTGCCTCTATCACCCCCTCGCCAAATCGTATTTGATCACGGAGGCAGTTCGTGGTGAAGGCGGCCATTTGTGTTTGCCAGAAAAGGGCAAAGCCGGCGAGCGCTTTATGCCGCAACACGACGAGCGCGCTGAACTGGCACCGCGCGATGTCGTCGCCCGTGCCATCGACTTCGAAATGAAAAAACGTGGTCTCGATTTTGTGTACCTCGATATCTCGCACAAGCCGGCTGATTTCCTGAAGGCACATTTCCCGAATATCTACGAGAAGTGTTTGTCGCTAGGTATCGATATCACCACAGACCCAATTCCCGTCGTGCCCGCTGCACACTACACCTGCGGGGGCATTGTCACCGACCTGCGAGGGCGCACCGATGTCGATGATCTTTATGCCATCGGCGAAGTAACCTGCACAGGGTTACATGGTGCCAATCGGCTGGCCAGCAACTCTTTACTCGAATGCCTGGTATTTTCCGAAGCGGTTGCAAACGACATGTTGAACCAGCCCGCACGCCAATCACCCGCCCTGCCCGCGTGGGACGAAAGTCGTGTCACCAACGCCGACGAAGAAGTCATCATTTCGCACAACTGGGACGAACTGCGCCGCTTCATGTGGGATTACGTCGGCATCGTGCGCACCGACAAACGCCTCGAACGCGCCATGCATCGCATCGATCTGCTGCAATCAGAAATCCACGATTACTACGCCAACTTTCGCATCTCGAATGACTTGATCGAACTACGCAATCTCGTTCTTACCGCCGGGCTGATCGTGCGCTGCGCACTGGCGCGAAAAGAAAGCCGCGGACTGCATTACAGCCTCGACTATCCTGAACTTGCGAGTGAAGCAAAAGATACCGTACTGGTGCCCTGAAAATGAACGACTCCCGCTACCCCCGCTACTCCCACTACTCCCTCTACACAACTGCCGAAATCCGCGCTCTGGAAAGCGTGCATGCAAAAAAGAAACCGAAGGACTCATTGATGCTTCGCGCAGGGTCGGCGGTAGCTGCCCTCGCGACTCAGCTGGCCAAAAAAAAGCGCGGCGCAAGTATTCTGGTGCTGGCCGGCCCTGGTAACAACGGCGGCGATGCATGGGTGGCAGCCGCCGCACTCAAGAAAGCCGGGCAACGCGTGACGGTGCTGGAGCCGCGTGAGCAAAAGCAGTCTGATGCTGCTGCGAAAAGTGCCCTCACCGCATACCGCAAAGCCAAGGGCGCTGTCGTCACCATCTTTCCCGATGACGACAAATTTGATCTCATCGTCGATGGCCTGTTTGGCATCGGTCTGACGCGTGCGCCTGAAGGCGTTTTTGCTGACGCGATCGCTCGTGCCAACGCGAATGCCAGCCGCAACCACACACCTGTCCTCGCCGTTGACGTTCCCAGCGGACTATCCGCTGACACGGGTGTCAGCTTTGGCGCAACCATCCAGGCTGATTCCACTCTCACTTTCCTGGGCGCAAAACCCGGTCTCTATACCGCAGATGGTGTCGATGTCGCTGGTGAAATTCACGTCGACACCCTGGGTATCGACGCTGCCGCAACACAAGGCGAACTGCTCAACGGCACCAACATTGCGCCGCTCATTCCGCAGCGGCGTAACAGTTCTCACAAAGGCAGCTTCGGCAACGTCGGCATCATCGGCGGTGCATCGGGAATGATCGGTGCGGCTGTGCTTGCCGCACGCGCAGCGCTGCACATGGGGCCGGGCAAGGTGTTCCTGGGTTTGGCCGCGAACGATGCGCCCGCATACGACACGATCAATCCAGAAATCATGGTTAGGCGAGCCGAGGAACTCATCACCGAACCATCGCTTACTTCGCTCGCCATCGGCATGGGTTTGGGGCTCGACAAATCCGCGCCAAGACTATTGACCACTGCACTCGCCCGGGCGCTGCCCATGGTCGTCGATGCTGACGCACTGACGTTGATAGCAGAAAACCCCAGCATCCATGCGGTTCTTCAGGCAAAAATGACTGGAGACTCGCACCCGCGCTTGAGTTTGATCTTCACACCACATCCCGGTGAAGCCGCGCGTTTACTCGGTATTTCCACCGAGGAAATTCAATCTGATCGCATCAAGGCGGCAAAATCCATCGCTGCAAAGTTCAATGCAGTGACGGTACTCAAAGGTGCCGGCACTGTCATCGCCACGCCGAACGGGCGCTACTGGATCAACACTTCAGGCAATCCCGGCATGGCCTCAGGTGGCATGGGTGATGCGCTCTCGGGAATGATTGCTTCGTTTCTTGCGCAGGGCATGAACGCGCTTGGCGCTGCGAAGCTTGGCGTTTACCTGCACGGTGCGGCGGCCGATGAATGCCTGGCGCACGGCATGGCACCGCACGGGCTGACCGCGTCAGAAGTTATTTTTGAGGCGCGAACATTGCTGAATACGGGACTAATCCCGCACGACCACGATTAAGGAGCCTCTGATCAAGTCGCCAGCGAACGATAAATCCAGATCCCGGCCGCAGTGAGCAACAGCGACACCAGTAAATGCGCCGCGGCCACACCCAGCGCCCACAGCAATTCGCCGCGCTCAATCAATACAATCACTTCAGCCGAATAGGTCGAAAAAGTCGTCAAGCCACCGAGAAAACCGGTGACCGCAAACAGGCGCCATGCTGGTGACAGTTCCGGGTGCCGGACAAAACAGGCAACGGCGATACCGACCAGAAAGCCGCCGATGGCGTTGGCAGCAAAGGTGCCCAGGGGGAAAAATACCAATCGCGGATTGAGCCAGGCCGACAAGCCCCAGCGCGCCCACGCGCCAATCGCGGCACCCAGTCCAACTGCAATAAAGCCGTTTCCGATCGCATTCAAACCGTTTGCGCCTTTCCTTCCAGCACCGCCCGCAAAGAGGCGGGAATGGGCAGCGATTTTCCGGCTGGATAGTCAAACCAGACGATGATAAATTCGCCGACGGCCGCAGGCGAACTATCCCCTTCCACGGTGAGCGTATTGATGACGTGAAAACTGCTGCGCCCGATCTCACCCGCAAACAGGGCGACTTCAACATTGGCCGGATAGCTCACCTGCTTTTTGTAGGTGACGGTGGTTTTGAGCAGAATCATTCCTTCACCTTTGCCGTCGAGATGAAGCCCCAGCGAGTCACTCCAACGGATGCGGCTTTCCTCGAAATAGCGCAAATACTCAGTGTTGTTGACGTGCCCCAGCGAGTCCATTTCGCCCCAACGAATCGGAAACTGAATTGAAGAAAGTTTAACCCCCGGTTTTGTTTCCTGATGATCCACGGCGCGAGCGTCCAAAGTTAGTGTTGCCTCTATAATACTTGCATACTTGCACGGCCAACGAAAGCCCCACGCACCATGAGTGAACGCGAATCAATGGAATACGATGTCGTCATCGTCGGTGCCGGCCCAGCCGGGCTGGCGGCGGCGATTCGGCTGAAACAGCAAAATGCCGAAGTGTCGGTTTGCATCGTCGAAAAAGGCTCAGAAGTTGGCGCGCATATTCTTTCCGGTGCAGTGCTGGATCCAACCGCACTCAACGAATTAATGCCCGACTGGAAAGCACAAGGCGCACCGCTGAATCAGCCGGTAATAGAAGACCGCTTTCTGTTTTTAACCCAATCCTCGGCGAATCAGGTACCAAACTGGATGTTGCCCGCGTGTTTCAAGAATCACGGCAATTACATCATCAGCCTGGCCAATGTTTGTCGCTGGCTGGGCACAAAAGCAGAAGAATTGGGTGTGGAAATTTATCCCGGCTTCGCAGCGGCTGAAGTGCTCTTCAACGACGACGGCTCGGTCAAGGGCGTTGCCACTGGCGACATGGGCATCGGTAAGAACGGCGAGCACACTGGCCGTTATGCGCGCGGCATGGAACTGCACGCAAAATACACTTTTTTTGCCGAAGGATGCCGCGGTAATCTCGGTAAAGAATTGCAGGAAAAATTCAAGCTGCGCGAGGGACGCGACCCGCAGGTGTATGGGCTGGGTCTGAAAGAACTCTGGGAAGTCGCACCGGAAAAACATGTGCCGGGGCTGGTCGTGCACACCGCTGGCTGGCCTCTGGCCAACGATACGTACGGCGGCTCGTACTTGTACCACCTTGAGAATAATCTGGTCGCGGTCGGGTTCGTCGTCGGCCTTGGCTATAGCAACCCGTATCTCTCCCCGTTTGAAGAATTCCAGCGTTACAAAACCCACGCTGCAATTCGTGGATTTTTTGATAGCGGCAAACGTATCGCCTATGGTGCCCGCGCCATCAACGCTGGCGGCCTGCAGTCGCTGCCAAAACTGGCGTTCCCGGGTGGCGTTCTGATCGGCGATGATGCCGGTTTCCTGAATGCGTCGCGCATCAAAGGCAGTCATGCCGCGATCAAGAGTGGCATGCTGGCGGCGGACGCGGCGGTGCTGGCGTTGAAGGCCGGACGCACAAGCGATGAACTCACCGACTACCCTGTCGCATTCGAAGCAAGCTGGCTGTATGAGGAGCTTCACAAGGCGCGCAACTTCAAGCCGTGGATGAGCAAGGGGCTCTACACCGGTACCCTGATGGTCGGCATCGACCAGGTCGTTTTCGGCGGCAAGGCACCGTGGACCTTGCATCACCAGCACGCCGACCATGAAACGCTTAAGAATAAATCCAAAGTCGCACCGATCACTTATCCCAAACCGGACGGCGTCCTCACATTTGATCGGCTGTCGTCGGTTTTTATTTCCAATACCAATCACGAAGAAGACCAGCCCGCGCATTTGACGCTAATCAATACGGACGTCCCGGTAAACGTTAATCTGGCGCTGTACGATGGCCCGGAATCGCGCTATTGCCCCGCCGGTGTTTATGAATTTGTCGATGCCCCGGGAAACACCAGGAAACTGCAGATCAACGCGCAAAATTGCGTACACTGTAAAACTTGCGATATCAAAGACCCGACGCAGAATATAAAATGGGTAGTGCCCGAAGGTGGCGGCGGCCCCAATTACCCGAACATGTAGTGCGTCCTAGCGCCATCACAGCGATCACACTTTAGCGAGGTGCGTCATGAAACCCGTCTCCGAACTTTTCAACAATCGTTCCGGCAACAGCACAACCCTGTGGAGCGTAAGGCCCGATGACACCGTATTCGAAGCGATCAAGGTGCTTGCCGAAAGGGGCGTAGGTGCCCTGATCGTGATGGAAAAAGGCAAGCTGGTCGGTATCGTTTCGGAACGCGATTACACGCGCAAAATCGCGTTGCAGGGAAAAAATTCCAAGGAAGCATTGGTCAAAGACATCATGACAGCCAATGTGCTGGTGGTGAGCCCACAGACGCGTACCAGAGCCTGCATGGCGATCATGTCGGAAAAAAATATCCGCCATCTACCGGTGGTCGACGGGGATACCGTCGTCGGCATGCTGTCGATTCGGGACTTGATGAACGACATAATCGCTGATCACGAATTCACCATCTCCCAGCTCGAGAGCTACATCAAGGGCTAAACCAGTTTGCCGTCGCCCGTCATTCGCTGCCCCTGGTGCGAGAATTCATCGCTAGCTGCGCTCTACACCGATTATCACGATCACGAATGGGGCGTTCCCGTCCACGATGACCGCATCCTGTTCGAATTCCTGATTCTTGAAGGCGCGCAGGCCGGACTTTCGTGGTCGACAATTCTGCAAAAGCGCGAACGCTATCGCGCAGCATTTGCCGGATTTGATCCTGCAAAAGTAGCCCGGTTTTCAGACAAGAAAACGGCCGCGCTGCTCCTTGACGCGGGCATCGTACGCAACCGCCTGAAAATTCAAAGTGCCGTAATCAACGCAAAGGCATTTCTATCGGTGCAAAAGGAATTCGGTAGTTTTGACGCCTATATCTGGACGTTCGTCGGCGGCAAACCAAAACACAACAAATGGGCTGCCGGGAAAAACGTACCCGCACAAACGGCAGAGTCGGATGCCATGAGCCGGGATCTGAAAAAACGTGGATTCAAGTTTGTCGGCTCCACCATTTGCTATGCCTTCATGCAGGCGACCGGCATGGTGAACGATCATCTGCTCAATTGCTTTCGCCATCGCGAAGTCCGTCGTTGAAAACCACATTTGATGTCATCATCATCGGCGCGGGCGCAGCCGGCATGATGTGCGCGGCGCAAGCGGGTAAACGCGGCAAGAGCGCGCTGCTCATCGAGCACTATCGCAAGCTCGGCGAGAAAATCCGTATCTCCGGCGGCGGTCGCTGCAACTTCACGAATCTCAACACCCAGCCGACAAGTTTTATCTCGACGAACCCGCATTTTTGCCGTTCCGCACTTGCGCGTTACACGCCGCAGGATTTCATCAAGCTCGTCGACAGTCACGCCATCAAGTGGCACGAAAAAACACTCGGACAATTATTCTGCGATGACAGCGCGGTACAAATCATCGACATGCTCAAGACCGAGTGTGATCGTGCGCACGTCGAGTTGCGCATGAACTGTGCGGTGAGCACGGTATCGCGAACCAATGAACGCTACAAGGTTTCAACCGTACAGGGCGACTTCACGGCCCCTGCACTCATCGTCGCGACCGGTGGCTTGGCAGTACCGAAAATCGGTGCAACGCCGTTTGGCTACAAAATTGCCGAGCAATTCGGGTTAAAAATTGTGCCCCCGCGCGCGGCCCTGGTGCCGCTCAGTTTCGATCCTGCAAGCCTCGCGCAATATGGCGACCTTTCCGGGATGTCGCTCGATGCCGAAGTTTCCTGCCACGACGGACACTTCCGCGAGGCGCTGCTGCTCACGCATCGCGGACTGTCCGGCCCATCGATCCTGCAAATTTCGTCATACTGGCAAAATGGCTCACCCAGAGATCCAATTCACATCAATCTGCTGCCTGATCCCGCCGTGCTCGAATGGCTGACCGAACAGCGCGGCGCAAAAATACAGTTCAGTAATTTGCTGGCCGAACGGTTACCCAGGCGTTTCGCGCAGCAATGGTGCGAAGCACATCAATTGAACAAAGCGGCGATTCAACTCAGCGACAAAGCGTTTGCAGGCGCACTCGATCAGTTGCAGGATTGGCAGGTAAAACCTTCAGGCACGCTGGGCTACAACAAAGCTGAGGTGACGCTAGGCGGCGTCGACACCCACGCCTTATCGTCGAAGACCATGCAGGCCAATGATGTGCCCGGACTATTTTTTATCGGCGAAGTTGTCGATGTCACGGGTCACCTTGGCGGCTTCAATTTTCAGTGGGCATGGGCATCTGCTGTGGCTGCAGGCCAGGCGTTGTGAGCGACGACACCACACCAGTCAGAGTGGTGCTCGATACCAACGTCGTCATCGACTGGCTGGTATTCGATGATCCGTTCATGAACCCTTTGCGACACGGCGTGCGCGATGGGCGTGTCGTGGTGCTCACCCATCCACCAGCGATCAGCGAACTCGAACGCGTGCTTGCCTACCCGCAGCTCAAAGTCAATGGTACGCGGCAAAAGCAAATATTGGCCCGTTACCACGCCGAAACCACGATTGCGAAAATGCCTGAAGGATTTTCGACCAAGCAATTGATGTTGCCCGGCGGATTTCCGCGTTGCCGCGACCGCGACGACGAACCCTTTCTCGCGCTCGCCTTTCACACAAAAGCCGATGTGCTGGCCTCACGGGACAATGCCGTATTTGGGCTAAAGTCGCGCGCCGAGAAATTCGGCGTGACGATTCTCAATGTGCAGCA
>JANYFH010000414.1 GCA_025362705.1 Betaproteobacteria bacterium | reverse complement strand
CGGACATGTTTTTCGCGCGCAAGCGCAAGCACGGTGGCGCGAAGCGCAACTGGCGCTCGAAGCCCGGCTTGGGCGTAACGTCGTCGCCAATCTCAACACGCAGATCGAACAAGCCCTCTCACATCTCAAACCCGCTTTATCTAAAGCCAGCTAAACATGAGTAATCGAAACCAGGATTACTGGACCGTCACCCTCGTTGCGGCCGCAATTTTGTTATTGGTGGATGGGTCGCGGCGGTCGATAGGCTTGTTTGTTTCGCCGCTTAATACCAGCACCGGCCTCGGCATTGCCAGCATCAGCTTTGCGATGGCGGTGGGCCAATTCATCTGGGGTGCAGCCCAACCGATTGCAGGTGCCGAGGCAGATCGCTACGGGCCGGGACGCGTGCTCGCAGCGGGCTTTATCGTGCTCGCCGTCGGGAGCGCCCTAACCCCGTATATGAATACGTCGACCGGCCTGATTTTTTCCATCGGTATTCTCAGCGCGGCAGGTGGCGGTGCCTGCAGCTTTTCAGTATTGTTTGGTGCTGCCGCACAGCGGCTACCGGTCGAGAAGCGCGGCATGGCATCGGGCATCATCAATGCGGGCGGCTCGGTCGGCCAGTTCCTGTTTGCGCCGATGCTACAAAAATTCATTAGCGGATTCGGCGTGATGGCGGCGATGTGGTCAATTGCGATTGTCACGCTTGCTGCATTGCCGCTAGCGCGCGTGCTGCGTCGTCAACCTGCCGCAACGCATTCAGACAGTAGCTCAGAAACGGGTTCAAGGTCGCACGTAACCGCGACCCCTGCAGTAGCGGAACAAACGATAAAGGCCACACTGAAACTAGCGCTTGCCGATCACAGCTATCTATTGCTGCACGCCAGTTTTTTTACCTGTGGATTCCACATCGCCTTTTTGACGACGCACCTGCCTGGCGAGGTTCAACTCTGCGGTCTGCCCGCACGAGTCGCGAGCTGGTCTTTGGCGATCATTGGCCTGGCAAACATCGTCGGCAGCCTTGCCGTCGGTTGGGGTACGCAAATATATCGCAGCAAGTTCATTTTGTTCTGGATGTATTTTTCGCGTGCAGTCCTGATTGCCGCCTATCTATTCGCACCGAAAACTGCCGCGGCCTTCTATCTGTTCTCAGCAGGTCTTGGGCTGACATGGCTCGCCACCATACCACCGACCGCAAGTCTGGTTGGCAAATTGTTTGGCGTCCGCTATTTGGGAACGCTGTTTGGACTGACTTTACTTTCGCATCAGATCGGCGGATTTTTTGGCGCTTGGCTGGGAGGGATCGCCGTCACCGAACGCGGCAGTTACGCCTGGATGTGGTATGCCGACATCGCGCTCGCGTTGTTTGCAGCACTGTGCAACTTGCCAATCAAGGAAGCACCGATCATCATGCCAACGGCACAATTAAAAACTGCATGAACGCAGCGACACCATATTCCTATCTAGTCGACGGGTAGAAATATCGACGTTACGCAAGGTCGCGCCGCTTCAGGCAAACTAGGGAATCTCTGATTAAGTCGCTTTCGAAAAGATTGTGTTGAGATTGGGGTATATGCAAGACGCACGACGAAGGTGCGTTGCCTAGGCTACCGCACGAGGAGTGCAACGCAGCAGATGCCCCAATATCGACGCAAGATTTTCGGAATGGACTTTATCAGAGGTTCCCAAGCATTAACGCCACGCCTCATCGCTTACGAAGGAACGACAATGCAACGTGCGCAATACACCGAACGCGGGCCTGTCCCGCAGGCATCGATTAAGGCAGTCGAATTCACTGTACCGCCGCTCGCAGAAGGGCAAGCGTTGATCAAAGTGCTGGCAGCACCCATCAACCCATCGGATGTCCTGACACTCACTGGCGTCTACGGCATATTGCCGCCGTTACCGGCGGTGGGCGGCAATGAAGGAGTCGGCGTAGTCGCAGAATTGGGACCCGGCGTTACAACCCCCGCAGTTGGCCAGACGGTATTGTTGCCGGTCGGCAGCGGAACGTGGGCTACGCACCTGATTGCCGAGGCGAAAAAACTGATGCCACTGCCCAATGGTGTCGATCCGCTGCAATTGGCGATGATGACGGTGAACCCGCCGACCGCGCATCTACTGTTGAAAGAATTTGTCGATCTGCAAGCGGGCGAATGGGTGATGCAGAACGCGGCCAACTCGGGCGTTGGCGAATACCTCATTCAACTGGCCAAAATTTGCGGCCTGAAAACCGTCAACGTGGTGCGACGAGAATCCGCAGTTG